>NZ_JBMDWE010000058.1:0-13559 GCF_053579655.1 Gelidibacter sp.
AAATAATGAAGCCGAAATTTATGCGCGCATTTCCGTAAATGGCAAACGCGTCAACTTAAGTTTAAAAAGAAAAGCAAACATTGATCAATGGAATTCAAAAACGAAGCGCCTAAAAGGCAACACTGCATTTTCTAGGCAAACCAATCAATATCTCGAAGAAGTCCATTCCCAAATCTTCCAGATCTACCAAGACCTAAAATATAAAGGCGAGCTTATTACGGCAGAACTTGTAAAGGCTCACTATACCGGGGGGACCGAAGAACAGGGCAAATCACTGCTTGAGATAATTGATTATCATAATAAGAAAATTGAAAATACATTGGCGCCTGGATCCATTCGCAATTTCGGAATAACGGAATCCTACCTCAAAAAGTTTTTGCTAAAAAAACGCAAGACTACAGATATCTATCTCAAGCAGCTCAACTTCGAATTTTTGACCGATTTTCAGGTGTATTTGTCCAATGTATATCCGGTAGGCCACTTTAAGGCGCTAGGACATAACACCATTATGAAACATGTGCAGCGGTTGCGGAAGATAGTGACTTTGGCCTATCATATGGAATGGGTTGACAAAGACCCGTTTGTACGTTGGCAGATGTCCTATACACGAACCAACAGAGAATTTCTATCCGAAATAGAGCTGCATAATCTAGAAATTAAGGAGTTTGTCACAGACCGGCTAGATCGCGTCCGCGACCTATTTGTTTTCAGCTGTTACACCGGCATCAGTTATGTCGATATCATGACGCTTACTTCAGACAATGTCATTTTAAACATTGATGGGAGTTATTGGATCGAGACAAAAAGACAAAAAACAAACACGGTGGTCAAGGTGCCGTTGTTGCCACAGGCGCTAAGAATTATCGAAAAATATAAGGACCACCCCGTAACGGCCGTTTCCGAATCCTTATTACCAGTAATTACCAACGAAAAATTAAACGCCTACCTTAAGGAAGTTGCCAATTTCGTAGATATTAAAAAGAACCTGACTTTCCATATGGCGCGCCATACATTTGCCACTACCATAACTTTGTCCAATGGGGTGCCTATAGAAACGGTTTCTAAAATTCTTGGCCACACCAAAATTTCCACAACTCAAATTTATGCCAGGGTATTGGAGCATAAAATTAGTGCCGACATGAATAATTTAAAATCAATTTTAGAATTTAAAAACAATAGGGATAAACAATCAAAACCATTTAATGATGGTAAGTGATTTGCTTTAAGGTGTGTATGTAGGAAAAGTTTTGTTAAATCCAATATTTTTTATAGCTTGTTGTGGTAATTTCACCTAATTATAAGGACACTTATGAAATCTATCAATCAAGTTTTAACGGACTATAAACATAGTCTGCAGCTTATTGAAAAAACCGATCTAACTAAGATTAAAAACATCAAAGCGGGAATCGAACTTTCGAGGGATACAATTTTAAAACTTCGGGCATTGATCCAATCACCAAATAGTTTTGCAATCGAGGAAGATGAAATTCACTTCTTCAAAAACATCAAGCCTTTCGTTTTGGGAAGGCTTAAGTTTTTTGGGGAACTTCAAAAATTCGAACTTAAATGGCCCAAATCCAATGTAAAGGATCAAAAGAAATATATTGAAACATCCTCAAAGTATTTAGACAACTTTAGGACGGACAACATAACGTTTTGGTATTATATCAAAAATAAGGAAACCCGAAAGGACGGGTTTTACTTCTTGCGAAGTAATTATCAAGTTGGAATAGATGGGGATATGTCTCAATTTATTGTGGACCCAGAATTCACTACCGGCTATGATCACCTAAAGGCAAAATTTGTTGCTGCAGATCTGTTGTCAAAACATTACAAAAGATTACTGCTTAAATTAACAAATAAGGAATCCTCGCTTGTTTCGGAATTGATTTTGGATAAAAATCGAACATGGAACGGATCTAAAACAGATTTGGTGGAACTTATCTACGCCCTGCAGGCTGCCGGTGTTTTAAATAAAGGCCAGGTTGAAATTAGTAAGATCATTCAATTTATGGAGATTATTTTTAATACCAACCTCGGTAATGCCTACAAGACATTTACCGAAATTAAGGCGCGCGAAAAAGACCGCACCAAATTTCTGGACACCTTAAAACTTGCGCTATTGGCCAAGATGGATACAGATGAAGCCATCACTAGATCCTGATGTCTTACAGTACAAAGTGGGCTTTCCAAATGTTAAATTTCTTCGTACTACCGAACGTATACCGAAGGAATCTCGAAAATAAGTCTCAGTTCTTTTTCACCCATCAAATCACTACAAAAGCTATTATAAATCTTGTGGTTATTTTTGAAATTGATTTAAAAAATGAAGCCTCATCATGTGGTTGATTAATTTGCTAAGAGTATAATGGGAAATTAGTGTTTCCCTAAACAACATACATAATGCTGGTTTAGCCCTTAAAGCCTTATTCTATATAGTTTTCGACAAGATTAAGCCAATCAAATTCCTACTTTCCAAATGTTAAATTTCTTCGTACTACCGAAAGACTACCGAAGAATTCTCAACAATATCCCACAGCTTTGTAGAACAAAAGTCAAATCAACCCAAGTGCTATCAATAAAGATAGTTCTTAAAATTACCTCACCACGAGGAGAGGTAAAAGTAATAACCCTTAAAAACTTGTTCTACAATGGCAACAGCAATTATTACGACCGAAGATCTCTACGACTTCAAAATGGAATTGATCAGCGAATTCAAAAAGCTTTTGGAAAAAAAGCCAGATGAGCAGCTCACAAAAAAGTACCTGAAATCAACTGAGGTCATGAAGCTTCTAAAGGTCAGTCCAGGCACACTTCAAAACCTTAGAATAAACGGCACTTTGCCATTTACCAAAATAGGTGGCACCATACTCTATGAGTACTCCGAAATACTACGTATTCTCAACCTTAACAAGGTTTCTTTATAAGTGTTAATAGCAGGCAAAATCCCGCAGGAATGCGGGATTTTCAATTTTTTTACCATGACTGAGGTTAATTTCATACAACATTTAAAGGCCGTATTCTTGCTTTTTGCCAAGGACAATCGCCTTAATCCAACGCACATAAGTCTGTATTTGGCTTTTTTCCAAATCTGGAACCACAACCGGTTTCCACAGCGTTTTTATGTAAATCGGGAGGAGGTGATGCGACTGGCCAAAATTGGCTCAAAATCAACCTATCACCGCTGCGCAAAAGACCTGAATAATTTCGAATATCTCCTGTATTTTCCTTCGCATAATCCGTTCAAGGGCTCCGAAATCAACATGCTCATTTTCGGGACAAGCTCTGGACAAGCATTGGTTTCAAGTGTCCCATTTTCGGGACAAGCATTGGATTTAAGTGTCCCAAATTCGGGACAAGTAGTGGGACGTTTATATAAACATAATAAAACAATAGTAAACAGTTATAAACTGCAAAAGCCAAAAAATGAAAATCAAGTTTTAGTTTTTTTTAAAAAACAAAAATGGTCCGAAATGGAAGCTGCAAAATTTTTCAATCATTACGAATCCACCGGATGGAAATTGGGCGGAAAAATCCAAATAGAAAATTGGCAGGCCACGGCAAAAAACTGGATGATAAAAGCAGCTGAAATTGCCTTAAAAATCAAAACAATTGAAAACGGTTCCCAGCTGTCCCAAAATCGGGACAACCTCCATACCATTCGAAATAAAGATTACAACCAGCCCCTTTAATTTTTCTTGAAGTCAAAACCAGAAATTCTTAAACTTTAAAAAAATGAAACACTTTTCTTCAAATTACAATACCAGCAACCCAAGTGTTATTTACGAAGGGGCCTCTCAGTTCGAACTCGGCAAACTAGAGGGCAAAGTCATTAATTACAATTTCGACAAAATTTTACTTTACCTCAAAATCAAAGGAAAATTGATGTTCGGGAAAAATTTCAAAATTTACAATGAAGATCACGAGCTGATTCTTAAATTATCCAGTTACTTCATTCAAGACCGTCAGTTCGCTCTAAAATTAGGAATCGACATAGACAAAGGATTATTGCTTTCAGGCCCTGTAGGCTGCGGCAAAACGACCATGATGATGTTGTTGCCGCATTTGGTGCCGCACAAAAGAAAATATAACATCGTTCCAGCGAGAAACATCGTTTTTGGATTCAACGCCATCGGTTACAAAATGATCGAAGACTACTGTGATGCCAAAGATTATTGTTTTGACGATTTGGGCGTTGAGAATATAGGCACCCATTTCGGTAAAGACTGCAATGTCCTTGGCGAAATATTGATTTCCCGCTACGACCTGTTCAAAGAAAAAGGCGCGAAGACCCATTGCACCACCAACCTCAACGCCGAAGAAATTCAAGAACGCTACGGTGAGCGTGTTCGTTCACGAATGAGGGAACTCTTTAATTTGGTAGGCTTTGAGGCATCTAGTATGGATAAGAGGATCTGAACGTAATTTTATTAACGGATTTTAATTTAATTTACGTGTAGTTATATCGCTTTCATTCAGTATATTAGTTCTTAATAAACCTTGGCTCAACTTAAACTGCTAACACTATGGGCAACCATAACCACTTCTGGAATTGGTTTAAAGAAAACCACCAAAACTTAGAAAATCCGCACGACTTCGATAAGATAGGATGTTTGATATTAGAGGCTCAAGAAGAACTTAATTATTATAGTTCTAATTTAACCTTTTTTATAAAGTACGCTACAGGAGAAAATAAGAAAAACAAACTAAAGTTCATTTCAAGTGGCGATAGGAGTATGGCTATTAAGGTGAATTACCTTCTGGGCAAAGCCCCGGAATTACCTAATTGGAAGTTTTCTCTAAAAAAACAATCAAAACGCAAACTCAGCAAAATTTTGGAGGGTACCGATCCTACCTATGAGTTTGGCGACTTCAAAATCAAGATCAGCGATCTCATGTTTGCCCCATCCAACTACTGTTCGGATACCGAGATGTTTGATATTACAATTTATCTCTCTGAATTCTGGAAACATCCCCAGGTGTTGTTATATCAGGCCATGGCCATCCTGCTTGAGGATCTATTGGGCGCCGATTATGCCTACTCAAAGATTGACCAACTTACATTGGAGCAGATCCCCAAAAATATTGAGGGACTCATTCCTGCACATGACATGGAGTTGTTTTTTCAAACATTTACTATGGAATGAAATTGTTCGTTTTCAGACCATTTTAAATTACCCGTTTTGAGATTTTCAAATTGAAATCGTCAAGACTCATTGTACCACTAACCTCAACGCTTATGAAATTCAAGAACGCTATGGCGAACTTGTTCCTTCACGAATGAGTGCGCTTTTTAATTTGGTCCGGTTTGAGGTATAAAGTGTGGATAAGAGGACTTAAGTTTAGTCTAAGTGATTTTAACTACGAATTGTAGGTAGATTTATGGAAAATGAATAAATTTAATGTAAAATCGAAATAGTCGGAACGAGTTGCCCTAATCAAATTGTTGGCGGTCATCCTAAATAATGACACAGAAAACATACATAAACAATAAACTAACAATAAAATGAAAAAACTTCGGTTCGAAATAGAGATTATTGCGACAGCTCAAAAAGTCTATGAAACGATGTTGGGCTTGAAGGATAAAGGTACTTATGAACAGTGGGCCTCAGCTTTTAATCCAACTTCTTCCTACGAAGGAAGTTGGGATAAAGGCAGTAAAATGCATTTTGTTGGAGTAGATGAAAATGGAAAGAAAAGTGGAATGGTTTCTAAAATTGTAGAAAACCAACCCGCCAAGTTTGTTTCAATATTGCATTATGGTTTCTTGGATGACGATATGGAAGTAACTACAGGCGAAAAAGTTGAAAAATGGGCGGGCGGCCACGAAAATTATACTTTTAAAGAAGGTAACGGTATAACAACCCTAAAGGTTGAAATTGATGCAATTGAAGATTATTTAGATTATTTCAACAAAACTTATCCAGCAGCATTAGAGAAATTAAAAGCGATTTCCGAGTGACCTAAAAAATATTTTGACAATTGATTAAGGTAACAGATAAACAGAAAAGAACAAATGAATTAGCAAAAGGTAAGAAAATAGAAAAACCTTTAAGACAATAAAACATGACAAATAATAAAGTTGCACTTCACAGAATCTTTACCGCGAGTCCTGAAAAGGTCTATAAAGCATTTACCAATCCTGATGCAATGGCTTCTTGGATACCGCCTTACGGTTTCATTGCCATAGTACATTATATGGATGTGCAAATTGGCGGCAAATACAGAATGTCGTTTACCAATTTTGGAACAGGGAGCAGTCATTCATTTGGTGGTGAATATTTAGAAATTATACCGAATGAACTATTGAAATATACCGACGAATTTGAAGACCCCAATTTACCGGGACAAATGATTACAACTATTGAATTGCGCAAAGTAATGTGTGGTACAGAAATTAATGCGACACAAGAATGAATTCCTGATGCAATACCAATTGAAATGTGTTATTTAGGTTGGCAAGAAAGTTTAGAAAAGTTAAAAAAATTGGTTGAGCCAATTCTTCCAGATGCCTAACAATCAGATAAGAATAGCGAAAAACGCCTCAGGTGTTTACTTTCCTTTATCTATAAAGAGCTATCTTTTGTTTAGGAAATATCCCAGATTTCAAAGCCATAAATAAATACGGTGCCAGCTGCTCTATAAATACCAATTGAAACAATAGTTTTATTCCAAATGGGGTAGATACACATACTCACATTGTGCCTAATTCCCCAAACAAAAAAGTCTGTTAATTCCCTGAGCTCACGACAAAAGAAAATGAGTAAAAGGAAAATGGATTGGAAAAATATCGAAATGCATTTAGATGATTATCAATAGGCGCAAATTAGAAAATGCAAAATCCCGATAATTCACTATTAAAAACAAAATATTATGACAACTGTAAGCACCTACTTAAACTTTGACGGAAATTGCGAAGAAGCCTTTAACTTCTACAAATCCGTATTTGGGGGAGAATTCACCTATATCGGACGCTTTGGCGACATGCCAGCAGGAGACGGTTACACGGTTTCTGAAGCCGAAAAAAATAGAATCATGCACGTTGGGTTGCCTATTGGCGCAACCACTTTGTTGGGTAGTGATACAGGTGGAGATTGGGCAGCAACATTTGTGCAAGGAAATAATTTTTCAATTTCAATAAGTCCTGATAGCAAGGAAGAAGCGGATAAAATCTTCAAAGGACTTTCTGCGGGAGGGAAGGTAACTATGCCCATGGCTGATACCTTTTGGGGTGCTTATTTCGGCATGTTTACCGACAAATATGGCATCAATTGGATGGTGAATTATGAAAAACAACCCCAACATTAAAAAGCTGTTTTATGAGATTAGAGCCTAAGGCCAGCATTCAAATTCAAAAGCCAATTGAGGAGGTTTTTGAAGGAATTGTAAATCCTGATATAATGACCAAATATTTCATTTCGGAAAGTAGCGGACCATTGGAATCAGGAAAAGAAGTGGTATGGAAATTCCCTGAATTTGAAGATAGGTTTCCGATTAAAGAAATTGAAACTGAAACCAATCATTCGATTTCCTTTGTTTGGGATCCTGAAACTGTTGTATACATTACGTTAGAAAAATTACCGGACAATAGTACCATCGTAAGAGTCAGCGAAAACGGAAAGGAAATGAATGAAGCAAACCTGAAATGGGCTTTAGAAAATTCGGGGGGATGGGCAAACTTCCTTGCCTGTATGAAGGCCTATTTGGAGTATGGCATACAACTTCGAAAGGGCGCATTTGATTTTATGATAAAAACTAAATAAATCTTATTCAAAATGAAAGTGACACCAGAGCATAATGAGCGCATGGCCAAAATGACTTTTGCTTCTGTTTATCCCCACTACGTTTCAAAAGTGGAGAGAAAAGGAAGGACAAAGGAAGAATTGCAGCAAGTAATAAAGTGGTTGACTGGATTTGACGCCCATGCACTGCATGGACTAATCGACGAGAAAGTAACTTTTGAAACATTTTTTAAGAGGGCAGAATTGAATCCTAATGCTCAACTAATAACCGGAGTGATTTGTGACTATCGGATAGAGGAAATTGAAAATCCACTAACACAACAGGTACGGTATTTAGACAAGTTGGTAGACGAATTGGCGAAGGGAAGGAAGATGGATAAAATTCTAAGAACCACTGGTTAGAGATCCGTTTGTGCAATGTGCTTCATGAGTTGTTATGGACAAAACAGCGGGTTTTTGCATTTGTTTTTTGTAAAATTCCTAGCACCACAAATTAATCAACCTAAAGTTTCATTCTTAAAAATATTCCGAAAGAGGAACTATTAAAGAATTTGGGTAAATTTAACATGGGAAAAGGGTGTATCTATGTCAAAAAATTGGAAGATATCAATTTGGAAACCTTAAAGCTATTAATGAAAACAACGATTCAATTTTTGGAATCAAAATACAGCCAAAGCCATGGACAAAGCAACACAAACAATGATTGATAACCTGCACAAAAACACAGGTAAAACCTTGGAGCAATGGATCAAAATTGTATCAAATGAAAAATTCGAAAAACACGGAGAAATCATTAAGTTCCTTAAAGAAAAACACGACTTCTCGCACGGATTTGCAAATTTAGTTGCTCATAAATCTAGAGCCTCTGATGCTGGATCAGCAGAAAACACCGACGATTTAATAACAGCGCAGTACCAAGGAAAAGAGCATTTGAAACCGATTTATGACAAGCTCATTTCTGAAATCATGTCCTTTGGAAATGATATCGAAATCGCACCCAAAAACGCTTATGTCAGTTTACGCAGAATCAAGCAATTTGCAACATTAAATCCTGCAACCAAAACACGTTTTGAAATTGGGATCAACCTAAAAGGGCAAGAGCCGTCGGATAGATTGGAAGCTGAAAAACCTAATGCCATGTGCTCGCATAAAATCCAAATCACAGACATCAATGCCATTGACAGTGAGGTCATAAAATGGATTAAACTGGCCTACGATAATGCCAAATAACGTTCGTGAATTTTAAACACAATTAATGCAACTGCTTTAATATTTATAATATGAGAATTTTGAAAAAAGTGTTCATCATACTAGCGGTTTTAATTGCAATTCCGCTCATCATAGCCTTATTTGTAAAAAAGGATTATGTAGTTGAAAGGGAAATTGTAATCAATAAACCAAAGTCTGAAGTCTTTGACTACATCAAGTTGCTTAAAAATCAGGATCACTTTAGTAAATGGGCAACAATGGACCCACAAATGAGCAAGACTTATAAAGGTACCGATGGCACAGTAGGCTTTATTTCTGCTTGGAACAGCGATAATGACGATGTTGGCGTTGGAGAACAAGAGATTAAAAACATTGAGGAAGGAGAAAGGATTGATTATGAGATTCGTTTTCTTAAACCGTTTGAAGCCACATCGCCTGCTTTTATGTCCACGCAAGCTATTAATGAACAACAAACTAAAGTGACGTGGGGATTTAGCGGACATATGGCGTATCCATTTAATTTGATGATGCTTTTTATGGACTTTGAAAAATGATTGGAGATGATTTACAAGCTGGGTTAACAAGATTAAAATCTGTATTAGAAAATTAATGATGGGAAATATTAAAATCGAACTTAAATGGGCTATCATCTTTTCAGTCGTAGGCTTGTTATGGATGGTATTGGAAAAACTATGTGGTCTGCACGGCAAATACCTTGACTACCAACTTTACCTGACCAATTTATTCGCCATTCCTGCCATTTGGATGATGGTTTTAGCGCTCAAAGAGAAAAAGAAAATGGCTTATAATGGTCAAATGAACTACAAGCAAGGCCTGATTTCAGGAATTATTATATCGGCTATTATCGCTTTATTAAGCCCATTTACACAGTGGATTACCTCTTTTGTCATTACTCCTGAATATTTTCCGAACGTAATAAGGCGCTCTGTTGAATTAGGATATTACACTTCTACCGAAGAAGCACAGGCAAATTTCAATTATAAAAACTACGCCATTCAAGGCGCTATATTTTCATTTATTATGGGAGTCGTAACTACGGCGATAGCCATGATTTTTATCCGAACCAAAAAGAATAACATATCAAATTAAGGACTGTAAAAACAAATAAAAATGGAAGATCGCAATGAGCAAAACCATGATCCAAATAATGAAAATGATACAACACCGCGAGTAACAGGAATAGGTGGAATTTTCTTTTTCTCTGATAATCCTGGAAAAACAAGAGATTGGTACGCTGAAAATCTAGGACTTGAAGTCAATGACTGGGGGTCAAGTTTTGAGTTTAGAAATGCCAACCGCCCGCAGGAAATCAATTACCTACAATGGAGTCCATTTGAAAACGGAAGTGCGTATTTTGAGCCTTCAAAAAAGGAATTCATGATCAATTACAGAGTTCAAAATATTGTAGGCTTGGTTGAAAAGCTCAAAGCAAATGGCGTGACTATAGTGGATGCTATTGAAACATTTGATTATGGAAAATTCGTCCACATTATGGATGCTGATGGCAATAAAATAGAGCTTTGGGAGCCAGTCGATAGGGTGTTTACAGCAATGGGAGGGAAGACCACAAAATGAAAGCGAAGCCCAAAATTGTAGAAGCGTAACTTTTAAATAATATGGACTACGCTTATGCTTGATTATTAGTGAATTATTAACCCAATATGCGGGATAAAATAATACCAATTGGACAACAATAGAACGTGCGAAAAGAATTATTATATAAACTAAAAAGCGTTAAAATCCATTGCACCATCAGCGGGAATACCGAAGAAATCCAAGAACGCTACGGTGAACGTTTCTATTCCAGAATGCGGGAGTTTTTTTAATTTTTTATAGTTATAGGCGCCTCCTGCTGATAAGTTGACTTAAAGGGAAATGATTTTTTAAATTCGAATGGAAGGGGAATATATTGAAAAGGAATAACTTTGATCTATTGGGGAAATATGCGCAACGCATGGCGCATATTCTATTGTTAGGTGCAACCCAAGAAAAATCGTAACACCAATGAAAAAATCAATAAAAATCATCTTTTTTATAGCTTTGGTAAGCACGTTGACAAATTGTAACGGACAAGTCAAAAACGACAAAAAACAAACCGAAATCAAAATCGACAAAAACAGACTTGTTGGTGGGGGTTGTGATGGTTGCGAATTAATGTACGTTGGAATGCCGAAAAACATTAAGTCCATCGACACAAGTACAGGATGGACAGAAAAAGGTCAAAAACTTTTGATAACGGGAACAGTTTACAAAATTGGTGGCAAAATTCCTGCACCAAACGTTGTGATTTATTATTGGCAAACGGACAATTACGGATATTATTCCCCAAAAGTAGGAATGGATGAACAAGCCAAAAGACACGGACATATTAGAGGTTGGGTAAAATCGGACGAAAACGGAAAATATTCGATTTATACAATTCGTCCAGCACCTTATCCAAACGATGATATGCCTGCACACATTCACACTTCCATAAAAGAACCGAACATTGAGGATGAATATTATATTGACGAATTTGTTTTTGATGACGACATATTGTTAACAGGCAAAAAAAGAAAAGCACTCGAAAATCGTGGCGGAAGTGGAGTTTTAAGAGTGTTGATTGACAAGGATTTGCAGGTTGCAGAACACAACGTTGTTTTAGGTCTTAATATTCCGAACTATCCCGAAAAAAATCAGGCACAACTGAATTCTGGACTTGAAATTGGCGAGGACAATCCTTCATTTACTCCATTCCATGCATTTGGACCAGATAAAGGAACTAAAACTTGTCCTGTTTGTAAATATGGGAGATTTCACGGAATAGTTTACTTTGTTGGCAACAATCCAAATTGGGACAATATAAAAGATTGGTTGTCATTTTTAGAACTTGAAAGCGTAAGTCGCAATAAATATTTGAAAGTCTATTTTGTCTATGGCAACGATAAAAATTACAGTAAGGAAAAAAGACAACAAGAATTGGAAAATTTAGGCAATGAACTCAATTTAAAAAATACGGCTCTAACCTTTGTCCCTTCATTTTCAGACAAAGAAAGTGAAGTGAACCTTAACAAAATAAATCCCGAAGTGGAAAATACATTTGTGATTTATAGAAACAGAGCGATAATTGACAAATTCGTCGATTTAAAGCCTACGAAGGAAAATTTCAATCTGATTTCACAAACTTTGGACAAAACGAAAAACGGATATTTTAATCTGCCTGAACCGAAATAAGATTGAGATAAGGGTAGCACATAAAACCGTATATATGCTATGGCTTGGACTGTGCCTATTTGGAGAGGTTCGTGCTTTAAAACGCCACATCTCGTATACATAAACATTGTACGCAATTCCCCTCTTTTTTGGGAAGGAAAATAATCGCTTTAAGCTAACTTTTAGGAGACTTGAAAAGTTAAGATCAAAACTGAAAAAATCATAATCATTAACTATTTATTTTCAGTATATTATAAAAATGTTAGTTGGAATTGTATTGTCATCCTGAATTTCGAGAAGAAATAGAAGGAGAATTAATGGAGTGGTTTAATACCTATTCTTTAAAATATGGTCATAACAAAGCAAATCGACTCTTTATAAAGGAGGTTTTTTTTTGTTTCGTCTATCTATTATTGGAAACATTTATCATTTAACAAATACAGACACTATGGAAATTACTAATCAAAACAAAAGACTTATCACTATTTTGGCTACTGCAATAGCCCTACTATTAATCCCGCTTATAGCGATGAGCTTTACTAACGATGTGAATTGGAAAATTTTTGATTTTCTCGTTGCAGGTATTTTATTAATTGGAACAGGACTAACACTTGAATTTATTTTAAGGAAAATAAAGACCTTACGATTCAGAATTCTATTTGGCATAGCATTGTTCGCGCTCCTATTTCTTATTTGGGCTGAACTTGCAGTTGGAATTTTCGGAACACCATTTGCTGGTAGCTAAAAATTGCGTACAAGCCGAATATTAGCTATGGATTGGTCAGTGCTCACTTGGAAAACCCTACGGATTTTCCAAAGTCAGTTTTTATTTGGAGGGGTTTGTTCTAAAACACGCCACAGCTCAAGATATACATAAACGTCACATATTCCTAAAACACCAACTCCGCATACTTCACAGGCTCACTAATCCCCGGAACATTCCCCATATATTCCTTACCTCTCAATTTCGAAACCGTATGCGCCTCCAATTTTTCCTGTGGATATGCCTGAATAAGCTCCTCAATAAACTTCTGGTCTTTATCACCTTCTAATTTGGTTAACCATTTATCTGCTAATTCATCATGCAGAATCACAGGCATTCTAGCCTCCTTAAGTTTAGGGTTATTATGGATTTTAGCAAGGAGCTGGTTTCCCGTAGTCGTCACAATCGAGAACGTATTCATTTTTCCAGAAGTTTCAGGATTGACCCACTCATTAAAAAGTCCAGCTAATATAATCGGGGAGTGGTCTTTTTTATAGATATAAAAAGATAGGTCTTTTTCTCGAAATGATGATGTTCATAAAACCCATCTATATAAATTAGGCATCGGCTTTCATTAGCAGCCTTTTTAAATGAATTTAACGTAAAAATGGTTTCCCCGCGGGCATTCAAAG
>NZ_JBMDWE010000059.1:0-13361 GCF_053579655.1 Gelidibacter sp.
AACAACAAAGTCAGATAAATAAAAATAAATCGATCAGAGTTTCTACATTATAACTGCTCAAGTCTTGGTTCTTGATTCTAAAAGCAAAGCGGTCTTAAATCTATTGTTAAACTTTAAAAACCATAGTTTCTACTTTCTTACGACCAAAGTCTTGGTTCTTGATTCTAACAGCGAAGCGGTCTTAATTCTATTTATTGACCTAATGAATTAGTGCGTAACAACAAAGTCAGATAAATAAAAATAAATCGATCAGAGTTTCTACATTATAACTGCTCAAGTCTTGATTCTTGATTCTAACAGCGAAGCGGTCTTAATTCTATTTATAGACTTAATGAATTAGTGCGCAACAACAAAGTCAGATAAATAAAAATAAATCGATCAGAGTTTCTACATTATAACTGCTCAAGTCTTGGTTCTTGATTCTAAAAGCAAAGCGGTCTTAAATCTATTGTTAAACTTTAAAAACCATAGTTTCTACTTTCTTACGACCAAAGTCTTGGTTTTTGATTCTAACAGCGAAGCGGTCTTAATTCTATTAAGCCATACTTTCTTACGTCAAAAGTCTTGGTTCTAGATTCTAAAAGCGAAGCGGTCTTAATTCTATTGTCAAACTTTAAAAACCATAGTTGTCAATCTACACTAGCTACTCAGTGTTTTAAAAACAAAATGGCCAACACTTTATTAAAGTGTTGGCCATTTGGTATTGTTGTCTTATAAAAACTTACAAACGGAAAACGACTTGTAAGACGTATTGAAAATGATTATTGGCGTATAGATGGTCCTTTGGGTTGGTAGCAAATTTTGCAGTAGATTGAAGTCGTACTGCAATGTTTTCATTAAACCAATATTGTGCTCCAGCAGAAAGGTTTGAGGATGTATTTATTTCATCCATGTAAAATATTCCTAAACCACCACTTAGATATAAATCAAAGTATTCCACGTCAAAAAGGTAGTCTGCAAAATACCATTTGAGATTGGTGTTTGTAGAAAAATAAGTTAGTTTTTCACTTAACGTTCCAGTATCCAAAGTTGTTCCAGTCTTAAAACCATTGAGTGTAATATCTTGCTCTAAAGCAAATTGCTCAGACCATTGATGTTCAATGGCAACCGCTAGTGGGAATTGGAAGGCAAAGTCTCCTAGTTTTTTAAAAGGATTTCGGGTTCCTAAACTACCAACGGCGTTAACACCTACGCTAACTTTCCAATCGCTCTGAAATCTGTGAAATCTTTGAGCGTTAACAGTGTGTCCTATAGCGAATATAAACAGACATATAAAAAACTTTTTCATAAAAAAACTTTGTTCAAAAATAGGGCTTTACTTCTGAAATACAAAGTCTTCCGATAAAGTTTTTCAAAGATTAATTTTTCTTTCTTAGTATTTTGTTCTTTAAGATATGTGTTCTGTAGCTTTTATTAAGAACAATTAATGAGATTCGCTCTTGAATATTCTGAATGGTGTTCAATAATGAATAAATCAAATGCCCTAATTTTGGATTATGAAGCCTAAAAACAAAATAATATTTTAGACATGTTGAATAAAAACAGGGTTTGTGGGGTGCAAATTCTTTAAAGAAAACCCTTGACACATTGAGAAATGATTGTTCATGTTCCTCAACATGAAAATCTATTTGCCAGAGATTGTTGGCTGTATTTTTTAATGTAAGGGAGTCATAAGTGGTCTTAAAACTCAGATGTCCCATACGATGGGCTTTATCGTTAATTTGTAGCGCTAAGATGGCAATCTTAATGGAATCTACTATTGATAGAATAGCAATACCATTGATAATTCGCTAATTTATAAGCACTTCCTTATTAATAATGAGATGTTTGTATTTATAAATTAAGACGTCACAGTGAAGTTCAATGGCTCCATACTTTTGTTTTGAAATTTACCTAGCCTGGTGTCGAAAGTTCTTTTGTTCATAATTAAAGTCGACCGTTTCATTATAACCACATTTAGTGAAAATGTCAAAGGCTTTTTGCAGTTGGTTCGGTGCTACTAAGATGTCTATATCTCCGATCATCCGTTCAGGTGTTCTGAGGGATTAATTAGGTGCAGGATATAAAAACAATAGCGCATTTTAGAGAATAACGTTAAATAAATCAACTGATTAGACTTTATTTTTTTTATTAGCATTTGCATTTTAGATGTTGGATGTCGTTAACTGAAGGTCTTATTTAATAAATATTTTCTTGACCTTTTCTAAGGAACCTGCTCTAAATTTAACAAGGTACATGCCGCTCTTTATAGTAGATATATTTATTTGATTGTTCTTAGAATTATTATCGAGCTGAACGCTTAACATTAAACGCCCTTGTAAATCATAAATTGAAACAATTGAATTTGGCTCAATCAATCCTTTAACATGCAAAATATGGGAGCCATTGGTCGCAAAAATTTCTGGTAAGTTCTTGCCATTGCTACCAAATGTTAAGGTTGAATTTGTCAAATGTAAAAAGAATCGCCCTGTTTTAGAGGTCTTAGAATTTGTAAAGAACGTATAATTGTTTGAGTTTAACAATGTGAAGTTATTGGTCAGTCTATCTTCTAAGTACACTTCAGTTTCTTCTGGTATAATGGCGTCTGCAATACTTAATGTAATCTTTTGATCGGCAGATGCATTGACTCCTAAAGGAATGATGGTTGTACTTAAAAGGTTGGTATATGGAAGCGATTGGATGGCTAGGTCAAGTCCAGAATTGTTTTCTACCAAGTGTGAATAAATTGCGAAATCTGGGGTTTGGCTTCCATAAACTCCCGCATCATACCCTGGATCTAATCCTCGTGTGGATAGGTCGTTAAAATAGAATTCTGTGCTGTAGTTTAGAATTCCGCTGCTGAGATTGAGCTTCAAAAACCCTACATTTTTAGCTATAGTATCTGTGTTAACCTTGAAATTGTCCGTTTTGCCTGTTGTGCGCATAGAAGGCGTAAATGATATCGTCCCTCCTCCTGTTTTGGAAGCCATCATAAAACCTTGACCAGGTTTTATTTTTGTATTTGGATGGAGCGTAAGATAGGCTAAGTTTTGTACGATCCATCCATTTGAAATTTTCGGATCATACACATAAATACCAGCTGACGTTGGCGCTAATTGAGGATTATTGGCGTTTAGAAATTCTGATAATTTGATATATGAAGGGTATGGGTTTCCTATCAAGTTCCATTCGGCATAAGCGGGTCCTGAATTTAGAATGTTTTTCTTAATTTCGTTAGTGTTAACCATGCCTGTAAATGTAAAACTGCCATTGTTCGTAGAGGTTGCTTTATATCCATTAGCGGCTTTAAATACCTCCTTTTCGGTATTGGTATATTGGCTAAATGTGCCGGTGATTTTATTAAAAGGTCCAAATAAAAACAAAGAGTTCATGGAATTGCTCAAAATATTTGGATTTGCTGCACGGAACGCTTTAAACGATTCTCCAGTTAAAGGTGCTGAAATGAGGACCTCGTTACGTGTTACGCCCATAACATTTTTGGTTTGTACTTCACGCTGATATTTGGCGGTTCCTGTAACCTCACCTTTGACAATCAAGCTCGAATAATCGTCTGAATCAGATTTTAAAGTTAGGTTATTTGATGTTTCTAAATCTCCGTTGACTGTAATAGAACCTGTTTTTTGGATAATAATACCTGCTTCCGCACTGACCTTTAAGTTTCTCACTTTTACATTGCTCGCCTCAGTATAAATTCCGTTTAAAATTAAAGTGTTTTTGTTGCCGGTTTGAGCGTTAGGAGCGTGCGGAGTCCATTTGCCATTACTGTAAAGTAAACCGTCGTAAGTGAGATTCCCTGCCAGACGGATGCCTGTATTGTCTAGTCCAAGCACTTTCCCTAAACCACCTTCTATATCCAAATTTCCAAGTGGGCCAAGCATACCAATATTTGCAGAATAGCCATACAGTCTAAAGGTTATGGTTCCGCCTGGTTCAGAGTAGAGTGTTGTTTTAATGATAGGTGATTGACCTGAGTTGCTTACTTTTTCATTGGAATAAATGTCCGATTTAAAATTATCCAAGCTTGTTCTTATTTTGATTTTTGCAGGCCCGTTTCCAGTAAAGAAGTGAGACATTCCGTCAGGGTCTCTATCATAGTTAATTTGTAATTCAGTAATATTTATGATATAGCCAGCTGCCGCCGTAACGGACCATTGGATATAATGATTGGTATCCAACTTTGCACTAGTAGTCCAGTTGCCACTATTAAAGGTTGGTCCACTGCCAACCGTTAATCCTGGCCCTCTTGATAGTGGTTCACTGGTCATATTAGGAATAGTTACCGCCGCAGGTGTTTTGGTACCTGAGAAAGCTGCAATATCTTGACCAATAATTGGTAAGGATATGAGTAAAGCAAATATTATTGTAATGCTACTTTTCATTAGGACTTTTATAACGAATTAATCAATTTCATATAAGTGTAATGGTTAACGATAAGATAAGTTTTTTAGTTTAATTCATTAATACTGAAAAATAGGACTCCATTATATTTTTACAAAAATACGTTATGCTACCAAATAAAAAAACGCAATCATTTTCAATTTAATCAAATGATTGGATTTGTAATGGAAATGGTGGTTTTTATTAACAGTTTCGCTTTTTTGTGTTTCTGTTACGCACTTCTTAATTCTACAGGGAAGGTAATTGTTAGAATGATTCTCTGAACTTAAAAAATTCCTTACCAAAACTGCTCGTGATTTAAGTGTTCAGTAAAACATTTGTTTGATAAAGCCATTTATGGTTAGACTCATATGGGCTTCATTAAATGATGTTAAAGTGACCGAGTTCTATGCTGCCGTATTGGCATTAATCTTCTTTGCAGTGGATTTTAAGTCTACTGGAGGCATCTTGATTATTGTGCAAGTATATTTAGGGTAGTCAGCAATTTCGGGAGTATTATTTTTAAAGCTTAAAATATCTAAATAATTCAAAAGTAATTTCCACATTTTATAATCAATGTGTGTCTTTTTACATTTAGAAAAAGTGCAGGTTGGAAACTCATAGACTTTAAATCAATATGTTATTATTAGGAATGCTAATTTTCGATAACATTAGGATCCCTATTTTTACAGACAGTTTCCTATCTTTGGAAATCAACATAATCTAAAAAAAAACAACCTCCATGGCCTGGTACGTGCTCATTACAAAACCTAAATACGAACTTAAAGTTGCAGAAAGACTTATTGCATATGGTTTTGAAGTGTGTTGTCCAACCCGAGTAGAAGTCAGACAATGGAGCGACCGTAAAAAGAAAGTCACCGTTCCCTTATTGCCATCTATGATTCTAGTTAACATTACAGAAAAAGACCGTTCGCTGGTTTTTACCGTTCCCGGCGTGCTGCGATATCTTTTTTGGTTGGGGAAGCCCGCCATTGTTCCCTCAGAAGAAGTGGAGTTGCTCATTGAAATTAAAACTAAAAAACAACAGGTTTTATCTACCGAAAAAATAGACGTCGGACAGGAAATTAATTTAGATAAGTTTGGCTTATCCGCAAAAAAAGGAACGGTAAAATATGTTTCAGGGAATCAATGTTGGGTGGTGCTGCATAATTTGGGTTATGTCGTTAAGCTAAAAATTGGATAATCCTTCCATTCATTCTATAAATAATCATATTTTTGAATCTTTTTGTTGTCAAGAGATTAAAACCAATTCTTAGTATCATTCGTTATAAATCAAATAGTTGTATTTATAATGTGACTGTTGCCGGCGAAGCCGTAACATTGCCTAAACATTATTATAATATTAGAATGAAAAAAATTGCACTTATTACAGGAATCACAGGCCAGGACGGTGCCTATTTGGCGGAGTTTTTATTACAGAAAAATTACGAGGTTCATGGTGTTAAAAGGCGCTCGTCGTTATTTAATACGGATCGAATAGATCATTTATACCAAGATCCACATGAAAAGGATCGTAATTTCTTCCTTCATTATGGCGATCTAACGGATAGCACCAATCTTATTAGGCTGATCAAGGATATTCAACCTGATGAAATTTACAATTTAGCGGCTATGAGCCATGTGGGGGTTTCCTTTGAGATTCCTGAGTATACCGGTAACACGGATGGTCTAGGCACCTTACGAATTTTGGAAGCCGTCCGATTATTAGGGATGGAGAAAAGAACGCGAATTTATCAGGCCTCTACTTCTGAGCTTTATGGAAAAGTGCAGGAGGTGCCACAGTCGGAAACCACACCTTTTTATCCTCGTTCTCCTTACGCTGTGGCTAAAATGTATGCGTATTGGATTACAGTGAATTACAGGGAAGCCTATAATATGTATGCTTGTAATGGTATTTTATTTAATCATGAATCGCCAATTAGAGGCGAAACGTTTGTTACCAGAAAAATCACCAGAGCGGTCTCTAGGATTGCACTAGGGTTGCAGGATAAAGTTTATTTAGGGAATTTGGATGCCAAAAGAGATTGGGGACACGCCAAGGATTATGTTCGAATGATGTGGATGATTCTTCAGGCAGACGAGCCTGAAGATTGGGTAATTGCTACCGGAAAAACAACAGCAGTTCGGGATTTTGTAAGAATGGCCTTTGCTGAGGTTGGAATAGATGTGGAGTTTAAAGGAATTGGCGTTGAAGAAAAAGCATTTGTGACGGCCTGTCATAATAAAGAATTCCAATTACCCATAGGAACGGAAGTAGTGAATGTAGATCCTAAATATTTCAGACCTACAGAAGTCGATCTTTTGATAGGTGATGCTTCTAAAGCAAAAAATAAATTGGGTTGGGTGCCTCAGCTCGATTTGCAGGATCTTGTAAAAGATATGATGACCAGTGATGTCAAACTCATGCAAAAAGAACACTATTTAAAAGAAGGAGGCCATAAAACTCTTAATTATTTTGAATAGAAATGGATAAAACAACAAAAATATATATTGCCGGCCACAGGGGGATGGTGGGATCTGCCGTTTGGAGGGCACTTGATCAATTAGGGTATAGTAATCTAATTGGTAAAACTAGTAAGGAACTCGATCTGCGTAACCAAGCTCAGGTGAACGAATTTTTTGATCGTGAGCGTCCAGAAGTTGTGATTGATGCCGCTGCAAAAGTTGGTGGGATATTGGCTAACAGTGAATTCCCTTATCCATTTTTAATGGAGAATTTGCAAATCCAGAATAATTTGATTGACGAAGCGCATCGCCATGATGTGAAAAAATTCATCTTTTTGGGGAGTTCCTGTATCTATCCAAAGTTCGCTCCACAACCTTTAAAAGAAGAGTATTTGTTGACGGATAGTTTAGAGCCTACAAATGAGTGGTATGCCATTGCAAAAATTGCGGGAGTAAAAGCTTGTGAGGCCATTAGAAAACAGTACAATAAAGATTTTGTCAGTTTAATGCCCACCAACCTTTACGGACCAAATGATAATTTTGATTTGAAGTCTTCTCATGTGTTGCCTGCAATGCTCAGAAAATTTCATGAGGCAAAAATAAATAATGCGTCCGTCGAACTATGGGGAAGTGGGACACCAATGCGAGAGTTTTTACATGTTGATGATATGGCCAGAGCGGTTGTTTTTGCTGTTGAAAACGTGCTTCCTGAACATTTATATAATGTAGGCACGGGAATCGATGTGACCATAAAAGAGTTGGCTCAAACCATTCAGAACATTGTAGGATATCAAGGGGCTATACTTTGGGATAGCTCTAAGCCTGACGGAACCCCGCGGAAGTTAATGGATATAACCAAGCTGAACCAACAAGGATGGATTGCCAAAATAGATTTGAACACCGGTATAAAAATGACTTATGACTGGTTTCTTGAGAATCAGAAGGCTATAAAAACAAACATATTATAATAAAAAAGTGCGTTTGAACGCGTGTTTTTATCGAAATTAACACTCATTAATCTAGGAGAATGAAAATAAAAAATATTTGTTGTATCGGCGCTGGTTACGTAGGTGGGCCTACCATGGCAGTGATCGCCCAAAAAAATCCAGATATTAAAGTCACTGTGGTGGACATTAATGTTGCGCGTATAGCGGCTTGGAACCACGATGATCTGGAAAAACTTCCGATTTACGAACCAGGTTTGGATACCGTTATTGCAGAAGCGCGAAACCGAAATTTGTTTTTTAGTACGGAGGTTGATGCGGCTATTGAAGCTGCGGAAATGATTTTTATTTCAGTCAATACGCCGACCAAAACTTATGGTAAAGGAAAGGGCATGGCGGCCGATTTAAAATACATTGAGTTGTGCGCACGGCAAATTGCACGCGTAGCCAAAACAGACAAAATTGTCGTAGAGAAATCCACTTTACCGGTAAAAACGGCTCAAGCCATCAAAAGCATTTTGCATAATACGGGTAATGGCGTCCAATTTCAAATTTTATCCAATCCTGAATTCTTAGCTGAAGGTACTGCTATTCAAGATCTGATGGTGCCGGATCGTGTGCTGATTGGTGGGGAGCAAACCGAAGAAGGACTTGAAGCGATTCAGGCTTTAGCGGATATTTATGCCACTTGGGTACCGGCTGAAAATATTTTGACCACAAATTTATGGTCTTCGGAATTGTCGAAATTAACCGCCAATGCTTTTTTAGCACAACGGGTCTCTTCAATTAATGCCATGTCCGAACTTTGTGAAGTTACTGGCGCCGATGTGAATGAAGTCGCCATTGCTGTTGGAAAGGACAGTAGGATCGGTCCTAAGTTTTTAAAGGCATCGGTCGGGTTTGGAGGTTCTTGCTTTCAAAAAGATATTTTAAATTTGGTTTATATCGCAAAATCTTATGGATTAAATGAGGTGGCCGATTATTGGGAGCAAGTCATCATTATGAACGACTATCAAAAACGACGTTTTGCTGCCAAAATCATTCAAACACTTTACAATACGATTTCGGGCAAGAAAATAGCCTTTCTAGGTTGGGCTTTTAAGAAAGATACGAATGATACTCGCGAATCTGCCGCTATCTATGTCTCAGATCAACTCATGGAAGAGCAAGCCGATATCGCGGTGTATGATCCAAAAGTGACGGAACATCAAATGCAGAGTGACCTTAATTATCTCAACACACGATCTGAAGCCGATAACAAGAAGTATTTAACTACATTTTTGGACCCATATGACGCTTGTAAGGATGCGCATGCCATCGCTGTTTTGACGGAGTGGGATGAATTTAAAGCCTACGATTGGCAAAAGATTTATCACAACATGAAAAAACCAGCCTTTGTATTTGACGGACGTGGTATATTAAATAAAAAGGAATTAGAAGCTATAGGATTTCAAGTCTATGTCATCGGTAAATAATCTTATCCCAAAAACGATTTTGGTTACTGGAGCCGCTGGTTTTATCGGTTTTCATGTGTCTAGAACCTTGT
Source organism: Gelidibacter sp. (assembly GCF_053579655.1). Taxonomy (NCBI): domain Bacteria; kingdom Pseudomonadati; phylum Bacteroidota; class Flavobacteriia; order Flavobacteriales; family Flavobacteriaceae; genus Gelidibacter; species Gelidibacter sp. The sequence continues at coordinate 9,334 of NZ_JBMDWE010000059.1, forward strand.
TGGATCTAGGGCATAAGGTCATTGGTTTAGATAATATCAACGATTATTATGATGTCAATCTAAAATTCGCACGTTTGACGGAATTGGGAATCGCTAAAAACGAAGCTTCTCAAGCCTTGCATTATGCAACAAGTTCTTCTTATGGCGATCGTATGATTTTCGTCAAAATGAATTTGGAAGATCGAAATGCTTTACCAAAGCTTTTTGAAAATTATAAGATTGACAGCGTTTGCAATTTGGCGGCTCAAGCGGGCGTCCGCTATTCTTTGGAAAACCCAGAAGCTTATGCCGATAGTAATTTGACAGGGTTTTTAAATATTTTGGAATGTTGTCGCAATTATAAAGTTGCTAAGTTGGTGTATGCCAGCAGTTCCAGTGTGTATGGCAACAGTGATGCCATTCCCTTTGAGGAATCCGCCAATGTCGACAACCCTGTTAGTCTTTATGCCGCCACAAAAAAGGCCAATGAACTGATGGCGCATGCCTACAGCCATTTGTACGGTTTTGAAACCATCGGACTTCGATTTTTTACCGTCTATGGCCCTTGGGGACGACCCGATATGGCTATGTTTTTATTTACGGAAGCCATCATCAACAATCAACCGGTTAAGGTGTTCAATAATGGCGATCTGTCTCGCGATTTTACTTATATCGACGATATCGTTGAAGGAGTGGTAGCTACCTTATTGAAGCCCACTGAGAATACGTCATTATACAAACTTTATAATATAGGGAACAGTCAGCCGGTGCAACTTCTAGATTATATAGAAGCCATTGAAGTCGCTTTGGATAAAAAGGCCATCAAACAGATGCTGCCCATGCAGCCAGGTGATGTTAAGCAAACCTATGCAAACGTCAATCAGTTAAAAAAGGATTTTAATTACCAACCTAAAACTGAAGTGACTAAAGGAATTGCTGAATTTGTGGAGTGGTATAGGGCGTTTTATGTTAGATAAGCACGGAGATGGAAGCATGAAGCAAGAAGAAAGAAACGGCGGGAAATAGAAAATGGTATCAAGACCGCTTCGCTTTTAGAATCAATAACCAACCCGGACGGGCAGTGATTTGTTTCGAAAAATGTTGAAAAGATCAATTCAAAATCAAAACACTAGTTTAAACGTCTTTGCGAGGAGTGAGGCACGAGCGACGAAGCAATCTCATGAATAAAAGAACGGTTAAAATTTTAACTAAGAAACTTTTAAATCAGTCAGAATAAGAGTTCAAAATGCTTGCTTCCGTTGCGACCTTTGCGAAAAAAACATAGCGCTCTTTGCGTTAAAGTTAACCGTCAGGAGCGCAAAGTTTACCGCAAGGGACGCTAATCAATTTTATAAGCAAGAGTCTGCAGTATCATTGAGATCACAATAAAGCTTTCGCATTGGTTGACAAATCAAGCTATCTTAAAAATTTTTAGATTCGTGCAATGGAATTATCATTTGACGGATTTGGAATAGAATAACTTTATTTATTAGTGCCAATTAGTGAAATTCGTGTCTAAAAAAATGAATTAGTTTTTCTTAAACACAAAAAACAAGAAAAAAATGAAAAATTTCGCCCTAATCGGTGCCGCAGGCTACATCGCCCCGCGTCACATGAAAGCCATTAAAGATACCGGCAATACCTTGGTCGCCGCTCTGGATCCTTATGACGGCATTGGGATTATGGACAGTTATTTTCCACAGGCCAGTTTTTTTACGGAGTTTGAACGTTTTGATCGCTTTGTGGACAAATGGCGTCGGGATAGTGGTAATAAAATTGATTATGTTTCTATCTGTTCGCCGAATTATTTACATGATTCCCATATCCGGTTTGCTTTGCGAAGTGGGGCCGATGCCATCTCCGAAAAGCCTTTGGTGCTCAACCCTTGGAATGTGCATCAGTTGAAAGTTATTGAAAACGAAACTGGAAAAAAAATCTATAACATTTTGCAGCTCCGATTGCACCCAACCTTGATGGCCTTAAAAGAGAAGATCACAAAGGAATTGGAGGAAGAGCCCAACAAAATTTATGATATCGATTTGACCTATTTGACTTCCAGAGGACGCTGGTATTTCGTGTCCTGGAAAGGCGATGAAGCGAAATCTGGCGGAATCGCATCAAACATTGGTGTCCATTTTTATGACATGCTCTGTTGGATATTTGGCGAGGTCGAAGAGAATGTTGTCCATCTTAAAACCGCTGATACCAATGCCGGTTTTTTAAAATTGAAGCATGCCAACGTTCGCTGGTTTTTATCGGTCAACTATGATTATATTCCTGATGCTGTTAAAAACTCTGGACTTACCACATATCGTTCCATAACCATAAATGGAGAGGAGATTGAGTTTAGTGGGGGTTTTACCGATCTGCACACTAAAAGTTACGAAGAGATCTTAAAAGGCAAGGGTTTTGGTTTGGATGAGGCTTATGGATCTATAAAGACAGTATCTGCCATCCGAAACCTTGACCCTATTGGATTGAAAGGGGAGTATCATCCGTTTTGTAGGTTATTAGCTCGATGACGGATGACGGATGACCGAAGTATGAGAAGTCATGAGTTGTGAGTTATCAGTACTTAAGCATGGTTATGGAAATGGACAATTCGCAAATCATAAATCCTCAATCGTTAATCAAAAATCAGTGCAAATCAGCCGTGTCAGTGTCATCCGCGTTCCATTATAGGCAGTCAACAGTCAACAGTCAACAATCACATATCGTAAATCTAAAATCGTATTTCGTAAATTTTCCTAATCCCTCTACCCTCTAATAACTACCCACTAACACTAACACCCTTCTAGCCATGAGCAATTACTTCGTCCACCAATCCAGTTATATTGACGACAGCGTCACAATCGGTAAAAACACCAAGATCTGGCATTTCAGTCATATACTGTCAAATACCGAAATTGGCGATAATTGTTCCTTCGGACAAAACTGCGTCGTCGGTCCTAATGTGACCATTGGCAATAATGTAAAGGTGCAGAATAACATCTCCATTTATGAAGGTGTAGAAGTAGAAGATGATGTTTTTATTGGGCCATCAGTCGTCTTTACCAATGTCATTAATCCTAGAAGTTTTATTGTCAGAAAGCAGGAATATAAAAAGACACTCTTAAAAAAAGGCGTTTCTATTGGGGCGAATGCGACGATTATATGTGGCAATACCCTTGGGGAATATGCGCTTATTGGAGCTGGCACGGTTGTGACAAATGATGTTCCCGATTATGCCTTGGTTGTTGGTAATCCGTCCCGTCAAATAGGTTGGGTCAGTAAAGCAGGGCATCGATTGGTGTTTGATGAAGCGAATTTGGCAACATGCCTGGAAACTGGTGAGAGATATCGGTTGGTGGATGATGAGGTTAAGGCATTGTGAAAGTGCAAAGTGTTTAGAGGGTAGTTTTTAGAGAATAGATTATAGACTAGAAGGATTGAAGATTAACGACTGAAGATTTTTGATTTTTGAAGTTTGGACTAGGATGGATGGCCGATGATGAGCATAAAACAGATGATAGATCATTTCAGAGAATTCAGTCAAACGAACGATGAATGAAGTTGAGGACTTGAAATAAAAGCAAGAACAAATCAGTGAAAATCCTCAGAATCAGCATCATCAGCGTTCTATAATAGATCTAACAAAGATTGATGACAACAATCATGGAAAGTGGAAGAAAATAAAATAACATTTAATTTTGATAATGTATTAATTAATGAAAACAGCCAACACTAATCAGGCAAGTTCACCATCATCAATCGAAAATCTTTCTAATCCCTCAAATCTCAAACCTCATGCCATAATTCCGCCACAACCGCTGTCTTAAAAGCCAGAAAACACATATTAAAGACAAGATTATCCAACCTATCCCAAATCAAAAATCATCAATCGTTAATCATCAATCGTTAATCAACAACCTGCCCATACCGAAAAGGTACGTTCGGGCGGGTCGACAATCTTTCTAATCCCTAATCCCTAATCCCAAATGCCTAATCCCTCAAGCCTCAAATCTCAAGCCTCATGCCATAATTCCGCCACAACCGCTGTCTTAAAAGCC
>NZ_JBMDWE010000060.1:0-13058 GCF_053579655.1 Gelidibacter sp.
TTGCTCTAAAACATAGCGATATATTTTTGATAACGATACTGTAAAACGTTGGGCATTCTCCGGATTCTCTTCTATTAAAGACGTCAAGACATTTAAACTGTTGAACAAAAAGTGAGGATCGATCTGATTTTTTAAACTCTCAAATTGTGCGCTGGCGGTCGTTGCAATGACTTTTTGTTCCTTAATTTTATTCTGTTGGTACTTATTATAAAAATAAACGAAATGATAGATAATGACGATGGTCAAAGTAATCCACAGACCAAAACTATATTGGTCCCATCTTTGGTTTTTCAGGAACTCAAGCCAGGGCACACCAGCATAGAGGATACGTTGTATTCCATGCAAAACAAACAACCCAGCCATGGTGATCACTACGGAGCCAGCAATACCAATAACAATCCGTTTGATGCCTTCCTCCTTTTTCCAAGTGCGTTTTTCTAGACAATCGAAATAATAGAAATTCGAATACCCCAGCAGAAAAGCATAGAGCTGATAAAATCCAAATTCAATAAAAAACTCATTAAGTGAATCATAATTAAATCCATCTGAAAGAAGGTTGGCAATTACATATACGCCACAGCCAATTAAGAAGGTGAGGTATAAGGTTTTCAAGGATTTGTTCATCTTAGGATTTGTATAAATTGGATTACTCGTTACAGGATTTCAATATTGATGTGGCGTGCTCAATCCCCCAGTGAGGATAAAATGGTGTTTCGGGTTTAAAGTTAGCAAATAGTTCAATGGCTTTTTCCACATCTTTGCAATACGGTTTGGTATCCTGACCAAAATAACGAGCGCTTCCCATATTCCATTCTGCCCTGCCGAGCACCACCATTGGATTATTGGGTGCCAAGGCATAAGCTTTATTATATAGATCCGATATTTTAGCCGAATATTTCATGCCATAAGTCATCCCATCAAAAGCCACCCAATTGGTCAATATCTGTGCTTGCATGACCAAAATATCTGCATTGTCCTTTTCAATCACCATCGCATCGTTGAGATAATTTTGTGCTTTTTGTAATTGGGTTTTTACTTTATCCGCATCCTTCTCTTCCCAAGTTTTTAAACTGTTGAGTTGCGCGATATAGTAGTTGGGTAACCATTCCTTAGGCTCAGCCGCCGCGATACGTTCAAAAAGCTGTTCGGCTTCCGTCCATTTATTGTCTTGCCAAAGATCAAAGGCTTTCTGCATGCCTTTGTCATAATTACTTTGTGCCGACATTATTCCAGTCATAAATAAAACGGTAACGATAATTAAGTGTTTCATAAGATTGTTATTTAAGGGTTAATGAATAATTATAGGTGCAATACTATTATCAGACAAATATCCATTTCCTCAGAAAAATTCTAAAAATTGTATGACCCAATTGTTAAATGAGACGGATGAATTGTAAAACTATCCTCAAAATCGACATCCATGCCTAAGATTCACACATGAAAGAAAAAACATTCAGACTGAAAGAAGTATTCAATATGAAATTAATCTAATTCTATTAACAATAAATAGCAATTAAAAATAACATTTGTGCACATTACCTGAATCTTTCTCAAAAATTTAAGAATATCAGTACAGAGTACTGCATTTATAATTTAAAAAAGTATATTGTTGTATCCAATTCCTAAACAAACTCAACTTCTGCACTAAAAAAGCATTCTGTTTGCAGCGTAGAGTTTAGATCTAACATATTTAAAAACACGCTATTGAAAGAGCAACACCATAAGTGGTATTCACCCACCCTTAGCAAAGACATCGAAATGCTTGTTTTTGGGCATTCGGGTTATCCGGTCATTCTTTTCCCCACAACCATGGGCAAGCACAATGAATGCAAAGACATGAAGCTAGTGGAATCCGTGAGGTGGTTTGTTGAAGAAGGAAAAGTACAAATCTACTGTCCAGATGGCATTAATGAGCTGAGCTGGTACAACAAACAAATTCATCCCTCACAACGCGCCAAAAACCATGAATGGTATGATCAATTTATATTAAATGAAGTGGTCAATCCCATTTGCAAAGATAAAGGTTTACCAAAAGTTGCCGTTGCAGGACCGAGTTTTGGAGGTTACCAAGCCTCAAATTTCGCTTTTAAACATCCAGAGAAAGTCAGCCATATGTTTAGCATGAGCGGAGCCTTTGATATCAAATCCTTTGTTGACGGCTATTATGATGACAACGTGTTCTTCAATAATCCCATGGATTACCTTCCGGGCAGCATCCATCCTGATTTATGGAAAATGAAAATCATTTTGGGCGTTGGCGATTGGGATATTTGTTTGGAAGCGAATGATAAGATGGCAAAAATATTGAATGCCAAAAACATTCCATTTTGGTATGACGTTCGTAAATGGGCAAAACACGATTGGCCATTATGGCGTCAGATGTTTCCGGAATACCTATCAAAACTTTAATAAACCAGTAGAAACAACAAAAACAACTATTATATAGATTCCCTCCTTTGAGGAAATGACAAAATTCAGATTTATGAAAAAAATAGGCATTTTATTCGGGCAAGAAAACACGTTCCCTCAAGCATTTATTGACCGCGTCAATGAAAAAAAGGTAAAAGGCATCATGGCTGAAGCGGCTTCCATAGATATGGTTGAACAGGCTAAACCTACAGATTATGCGGTTATCATCGACCGGATTTCTCAAGATGTTCCCTTCTATCGCGCCTACTTGAAAAATGCAGCAATTTCAGGAACTGCCGTGATCAACAATCCCTTCTGGTGGAGTGCTGATGAAAAATTCTTCAATAACGCCTTGGCAGAAAAAGTAGGCGTTCCAGTACCAAAAACCTTTATTTTACCAACTTCACATCGACCTCCAGACACGACTGAAAACTCGTTCCGCAATATGAAATTCCCATTTGCTTGGGAACATATGTTTGATACCATTGGTTTTCCCGCCTATATGAAACCCCATGATGGCGGCGGCTGGAAAAGTGTTTATCGTGTCGAAAATCCGCAAGATTTATGGAAAAAACATGCCGAAACAGAAAACTTGGTCATGATGCTGCAAGAAGAAATCAATTTTACAGAATACTTCCGATGCTATGTATTGAATACGGATAATGTCCACATTATGCAGTATGAACCACGTAATCCACACCATTTACGCTATGTCATTGATGGCCCGCCAGTAAAACAAGAAATCTTGGACTTAGTCAAAAAATACTGCATCCGTTTAAATAAGGCCCTGGGCTACGACTTTAATACCGTAGAGTTTGCCGTTCGTGATGGCATCCCCTATGCGATTGATTTCTGTAATCCTGCTCCAGATGCCGACCTCAATTCTGTAGGTCAGGAAAACTTTGAATGGATTGTCGAAAATGCTGCCCACATGGCCATTGAGAAAGCAAAACAATTCAAAAAGGATAAAATGAACCTTACTTGGGGAACATTTGTCAAGGATCAAATCACTGGCAAAAAGACAGTTTATAAATAGAAATTAATAAGCCTTGCGTTCGCGAATTTTCGGGACGGAAAGGTTTTCAAATAACCAACCCGATTTTATGAAATTCACAATAGGTATTGAAGAAGAATATCAGGTCATCTGCCCAATAACGCGGGAACTGGTATCACACGATCAATTAATTGTTACCGAGGCTGCCAAACTTTTAAATGAGCAAGTCAAGGCAGAAATGCACCAGGCCGTTGTAGAAGTGGGCACCAATATATGTCAGGATATTACCGAAGCGAGAAGAGAACTTACCCATTTAAGAAGGTCCGTCTCAGAAATCGCCAAGGAACTAGGTCATAAAATTGGCGCTGCGGGTACACATCCTTTTACCAAATGGGAAACGCAGTTAATCACTCCAAATCCGCGTTACGATGAAATCGTCAATGAGTTACAGGACACTGCGCGTTCCAATTTAATTTTCGGATTGCACGTGCATGTGGGCATTGCCGACAAACAATTGGCTTTGCATTTAACCAATGCCATGCGTTATTTTTTACCACATATATATGCTTTATCTACAAATTCGCCTTTTTGGGAAGGGCGAAATACGGGCTTCAAATCGTTTCGATCTAAAGTATTTGACAAATTTCCAAGAACAGGGATTCCTGGAATTTTTCAAACCGTGGCAGAATATGAGCACTATATTGACATCCTGATCAAAACAAAGTGTATCGACAACCCAAAGAAAATATGGTGGGACATCCGCATCCATCCGTTTTTCCCAACCTTGGAAGTGCGTATCTGTGACGTTCCAATGACCATCGAGGAAACCCTGAGCATCACAGCCTTAATCCAAGCTTTGGTCGCTAAGCTTTACAAACTAAAGTCACAGAACCTTAATTTTATGCTCTACCATCGTGCTTTGATTAATGAAAATAAATGGCGTGCGAGCAGATACGGAATAGATGGCAGAATGATCGACTTTGGCAAGGAATGTGAAGTACCCACCAAAGATTTAATGATCGAATTACTTGATTTTGTGGAAGATGTTGTGGACGAACTCGGCTCCAGAAACGAAATAGAGCACATCAAAACCATGCTAAAAAATGGCACAGGAGCCGACCGACAGCTCGCCAAATATGAAGAAACCAAGGATTTGATTAAGGTGGTCGACTATATTACTGAACAGACCATTTTAGGAACCTAGACAAACTCAAATGTCAAAAGAAAAATTTAAAGTAGCCATTCTCGACATGAACAACAACCAGGCCAACCAAGGGCTGCGTTGTATTGCGGACCTCGTGAATGGCTTTGAAGATGAAGTTGATTTTAAAATATTTAATGTGAGAGGCGCTCTTGAATTGCCGGATACATCTTATGATATCTACATTTCAAGTGGTGGCCCTGACAGTCCGTTGGAAGATGGCCCTTGGCGTATTCCATACCTCAATTTAGTACAGGAACTTTGGGATTTTAACAAAACATCTCCGCACCAAAAGAAATACATGTTCTTTATTTGCTATTCCTTTCAGGTGGTCTGCGATTATTTCAAACTCGGCGTAATGGAACCAAGGCGCAGCACTAGCTTCGGGGTTTTACCCATCCACAAAACCAAAGAAGGCTTAAAAGACCCTTTATTAGCAGGGCTTGACGATCCTTTTTATGCCGTCGATTCCAGAGATTGGCAATTGGTGCAACCACGATTAAAAGTTTTTAAAGGTCAGGGTGCCTCCATTTTAAGCTTAGAAAAAGTACGCAACCATGTGGATTACGAACGTGCCATTATGGCAGTTCGTTTTTCTGATGAATTTGTAGGAACGCAATTTCACCCTGAAGCAGATCCCATTGGAATGAAAGCACATTTTTTGGCAGATGCCAATAAGCATAAGGTCATTGCCAATTTTGGAGAAGAAAAATATGACGACATGATGGATAAAATGGATGATCCTGACAAAATTATCAGAACTCACAAAATCATACTTCCAAATTTTATTCGCAGCGCGATGAAACAATTGTCACCAGAACTAATCTCATAACAGCCTATGATTGCCTCCTTACGCAACGCGTTTAACGCGCAATTTACTGAAGAAAAGTATCAGGACATGTTGGCCGATGTCAACCAACAATTTAATTATACCCCCAATTTCAAAATATCTGAAACTCCTGTATTTATCCCGAATGCTTTAAAACAAAAGTTGGTTGAAGCTTGTGAGGATATCATGAAAGTGATTAATCAACCCAATTTTAAAGAACTTACAGAGGGGGCTTTTATTAAAGACAATATGCGAGTGCCCAATGAGGATAACCTTTCTAAGTTTATACAATTGGATTTTGGCGTGTGTTTGGATGAACATGGCGAATTAACTCCCAAATTAATAGAACTGCAAGGCTTTCCGTCGCTGTATTTTTTTCAGGAACTTTTGGGACATATGTACCGTAAACATTATGACGGCATTCCAGAAGATTTTTCACAACATCTCAACGGATTAACCTCAACTGAGTATATTGAACTCTTGCGCGCCGAAATTGTAGGCGGCACCAATCCGAAACAAGTGATTCTTTTAGAAATCGAGCCTGAAAAACAAGCCACGGCGATTGATTTTTTTGCGACAGAAAGTTTATTGGGTATTAAAGTACTATGCATTTCTAAATTGATCAAAAAAGGAAAACAGTTGTTTTACTTAGACGAAAACGAAGTGGAAATTCAAGTCTTAAAAATTTACAACCGTATTATTTTTGATGAATTGGACCAACGCGCCGACTTAAAACGGGAATACGATTTTAAGGATGAAGTGGATATTGAATGGATCGGACATCCTAATTGGTTTTTCAGAATCAGTAAGTTTACGATGCCTTTATTAAAGGGCGATTATGTTCCAAAATCATATTATTTAGACCAGCTTGAATCCATTCCAACCGATTTAGAGAATTATGTCCTAAAACCTTTGTATTCTTTTGCTGGTGCGGGCGTTCAAATTCACGTGGACCGAGCGATGATTGATGCCGTTGAGGACAAATCCAATTATTTATTGCAAGAGAAAGTGGCTTATGCTCCTATTATTCAAACCATGGATGAGCCTGCAAAATGTGAAATAAGAATGATGTTGCTTCATAACGGCAAAACCAACAAAACTCAAATTGTCAGTAATTTAATGCGCTTAAGCAAAGGTGAAATGGTGGGCGTTAAATACAACAAGGACAAAACTTGGGTTGGTGGCAGCACTGGCTTTTTCGAACCTTGATTTATGGAATGCTAATCGGATTACAGAACGCAGACCTGCCCGTCCGTTCAGGCGGGTGACGCGGATTGTTTATGATTTGCTCTGATTTTTCTTCCAACACTAATCATCGAAATCAGTTTAATCAGCATCATCTGCATTCTTTTAAGAGCTTAACCGACATGAACTATCCATATACTGATCAGATGCTTCTAAAAATCTTGATTTTATATTTCAATCCATGCAAGTCTTTAATTTTGTATCTTACAACATCAATCCTGAGCCATGATTACAAAGTCCAATCTCATAGAACAGCTAGAACATTTACCCGAAGAATTTACTATTGACGAACTTGTCGAGCGGCTAATTCTAATCGAAAAAGTGGAAAGAGGCTACCAACAATCGGAGAGTGGAAATTATGTTTCTGAATCTGATCTGGATAATGAAATGAAAAAATGGTTCAAATAAATTGGACACATCAATCAATTGCTGATTTAAAGGATATATTCGAATATATTTCCATAGACTCCACGGCTTACGCCAAACTTCAAATCATACGAATAAAAAACCGAACCAAAATACTGCGTTCTCAAATATATTCCGGGAAAATTGTTCCTGAAATAAACAAAGCACATACTAGGCAATTGATTGAAGGCAATTATAGAATCATTTATAAAATCGTAAATCCATTGCGTGCTGATATTTTAACCGTTCATCATTCGGCAAGAGATTTAACAAACAGAAGCATTTAAAAAGATTATTGACTTCTTTCGTCATTTTATGGAACGCTGACCTACCCGTCCGTTCAGACGGTTAACGCTGATTACTTATGATAAGCACTGATTTGCTTTTTCATTGTAAGGAACAAGGCGCAATGATTTTCGAATAACACCCAGCTTTAGCTGGGGGCTAGAAAAAGAAAAGTAGAGGGCTTTAGCCAAACTGCCATCTTGAGTGCAGTTTGGGCTAAAGCCCTTTGTTCTTCTATAATTCCATACTCCGAGCTAAAGCTCGGAGCTATTCATGTCGGCACTTATAAAATAACGTATTTGCACATATAAATCTGTGAACATCTGCACAAATCAGCGTCATCCGCGTTCTATCACAAACTCTTATTCGGGGCCGGAATGCTCGCATGGAAATCTGAAACAATCCGTTTGGTGTAATTATCCAACAATTCCATAACACGTTCACTGCTGTCCGAAACCACAATTATCCCTATATGCCATTTTTTATGCATGCGCCAAACAATTTCAGGATCGTTAAAACTTGAAGTATTAGGTTTTTCAAACTTACTTAAGGACACGACGATACCCGCATATTGATGCTTGACTTCTGGTAGTTTATACGTTTCTTTTCTTAAAACCTTGGATTCAATCCGTGCCCATTCGCCCCAAAGATTGATCCCGGAAGCAAACTCGACCATTTCTGCTAAATTGGCACCACCAACTCTTGACGAGGTTTCTAAAAAGAATAATTCGCCCGTTTCTTTAGAAGCAATAAACTCGGTATGTGACGCGCCAAATTGCATTCCGAAAGCTTTCATTACCTCTGCATTCATCTTGATTAATGCCTTTTCCATTTGAGTGCCCATTTCGCAGGTTGCCGATCGGAATACGCCACCGCCATGTGAAACGTCAAGCGGCGTATCTAAATATTTACTCGCTCGGGCAAAAATCACTTTACTCTCAAGGATTAGGCCATCCACATGGTACACATCGCCCGGCGCAAATTTTTCAATCAGGTAATTATCGCGTTCGTCTTGAAGGGCATTGACAATTTGCCACAGTTCTTCCTTGTTTTTTATTTTTTTGATGCCGGTTGCGGAAGCTTCCAAACGTGGTTTCAACAACCATGGCGGACTCACACGATCAGCATAAGCGTTGATATCCACATCATTAAACAGGGCCGTAAATTCAGGCACATTAACACCTTCCTCCTTAGCTTTCATGCGCATGGCCAATTTGTCCCTAAAATAATGAGACGTGGTTCGACCCATTCCAGGCATTCTGAAATGCTCCCGTAAAAGCGCTACTTTTTCGACATCAAAATCGTCCAAAGCCACAAAACGGTCAAACTTTATAGTTCGAAATTTATAGGCGACCCCTTTGGTAACGTCGCTTTGGTTCCAGTTTTCCACATAAAACACATCATCAATCGCTTCCCATGGCCAAACCTCATGCTCCAACTTCTTTTTGGTCAATAAATACACATTATTACCTTCAGCTTTACAGCTTTTGATAAAATCAGCACCTTTATGATACGTCGTAACGCATAGAAAATTCAGGGGTCGTTTTGTGGCCATATTTTTCTGAAAGTTTATGTTAAGTGATTAATAATCTGATACAAAATACAAAATAATCAGTTACTCATCCAGAATCTGTTTGATATAATTCGTGATCAATTGCACACCATAGCCACTGGCACTTTTCATTTTAGAATACGGCGAATCGCCAAAGGAAACTCCCGCAATATCCAAGTGCACCCACGCCTTATGAGCATCCGTAAAGGCCTCTAAAAACTTAGCTGCGGTAATCGCGCCTGCTACAGGCTTTCCGCTATAATTGCGCAAATCGGCAATATCACTTTGCAAATCACTTTCATATTCTGCAAACAATGGCAATTGCCAAACACGTTCGTTAGTGTCAAAACCTATTTTTGAGAGCGTTTGCGCCATTTGGGAATTGTTAGTAAACATTCCAGCGGCGGAGTAGCCCAAGGTTTGTATCACACTTCCTGTTAAGGTTGCTAAATCGATAACCTGTTTAGGCTGAAATTCTTTAATGATATAACTCAAACCATCAGCCAAAACCAAGCGTCCTTCAGCATCGGTATCAATAATTTCAATGGTTTTACCAGAATAACTTTGGATGACATCGCCCGGCCGGTAACTATTCCTATCCACAGCGTTTTCTGCGGAAGCAACCACACCTACAATATTCACGTTAAGCTTTAGTTTTGCTACCAATTCGACAACACCTAAAACAACTGCAGCCCCGCCCATATCACTTTTCATATAGTGCAAATTGGTGGACGGTTTTATGGATAAACCTCCGGTATCAAAGGTAATGCCCTTGCCTACCAAGCCAATATCCACAGTACCGCCTTTTTTAGGCATATATTCTGTGACGATGACCACTGGCGGATTGGCACTGCCCTGCCCCACCGCCAGAACGGCACCAAAGCCTTGAACCTTCAACTCCTCTTGATGTAATACGGTGCATTTATAATGACCTTGCTCAGCGGATGCCTCAGCCCATTGTCCTAAAAACTCAGGTGTTTTTTGATTTGCTGGGGCATCGACCAAAGTTTTAATCCGATTAATGGTTTCGCCGATAGCTTTGGCTTCTTTAAGAATGCTGGTGACGTCTTTTGAACTCACCATTTCAAAAGTGAGTGCCTTAACATCCTCTTTTTTGGTTTTAAAAGCGCCCATATCATAAGCCGACAACTCAAGCCCGATGATTACTTTTTGAAGCTCAGTATCCGTAAATCCTTCGGTAATGACCTGTACTGGTTTTTTCCAGTATTTTTTATAATTGAAGCTTAGCTTCTGAAAAGCCTCATCCACTTTTACGGCATCTTTTTCTTCGCCAAGACCTAAGAGATAAATGCGATTCCCTTCGGCACCATATACCATTTGAACGGTTGCAAATTCGCCATTAAAATCCGGCTCTTTAATCGTGATAAATTGCTGAAGATGCTCCAACTGGCCTTTGCGACAAGGAACAATAACATCGTGATGTACATTAACTTTTGAAACTTGTGTAAAAATCATAGTATTTATTTAAAATAGAGCCATTTAACGGCTTTCGGAAACTCATGTCTCCAGTATATTTCGGCATGAACGCCAATTTCATTCACAGAAAAGTGAAAGTCGATATCGTGATTCTCCACCATTTTCGCCCTAAAAATAGCCTCCAATCGCTGAGCATTTGGTAAATGCTCTTTGCTTTCCATTCCCCCTGAATAGAGGTATATTTTTGATTTCTGCAACGGATGATAGGATTCAGTTTGGTTAAAAATGGTTTTTGCAATCCATAAACTCGGCGAAAAAATCATCATTTTACCAAACACCCTTGGGTTTGACAAGCCTGCATATAAGCTGATCAACCCACCCAGCGAGCTCCCTCCAATACCCGTGTTTTCAAAATCGGTAAGCGTCCTGTAATTCTTGTTAATGTAAGGAATTAATTTTTCAATAATAAATTGAATGTAAAAACTGCCTTTTCCTTCGCCATAGCGCGGATGATAATGCGGCAAATATTCATTAATACGCTCATTATCGCCATGATCAATAGCGATGATGATAAGGTCGCTAAAGCCTTCTTGCGCTAACTTCTCCAACGATTTATCAATGGCCCAATCTCCAAAAGGCGCCATAGGGTCGAACAAATTCTGTCCATCCTGCAAATAAAGCACGGGATAATGCTTATCGGTTTCGTAGTAATCATGCGGCAATAAGGCCGAAATTTTGCGCGTGGCCTGCAACTGCGGAATCTCATAAGCCTCTTCAATAACCTTTATAATGGGTCTAAAGTCCGTCACTGTCATTTAAAATAGATTAGTTAAAACGAAAATACATTTTTAAGATTTTATAAAACATTAATTTGTAAATTTATGTTAACAAAGAAGGAGTTGAGTTGTTGACATGAGCACATCTGTTTTATTCACTATGCTTTTGACTCCTAATTTTACCAACCATCCGTTACATAATAGTCAACTCATGAGGGCAACAATAGCCAACTATATTTATTTTGAAAGGATATTAATTTGGATGGAAATTAATGCTAATTTAGGCAGACATTCAAAACAGCTATTATTCCTAGCTGTGAGACCTTGTCAACAAGCGAAACAGAGATGACTAAAAAAACAGTTTTAAGGTTACTTTTAGGAATAGTGTCGCTCATCATTCCAATCGCTGTAGTCGGAATTTCAGTTAGCCGATTTTATCAATATTCGCTTCTTAAATGGGTAGGCCTTTTAATTTGCGCCCTTGGATTTTACCTGTCTGGTTTAATCAATCAAAAAACACCTTTAAAGTTTATTCCGTTTTTATACTTCGGTCTTCTTGCTTTTATACCTCTAAGATATTTCCATTTTCCTCTCAATATTTTATTCATTGTATTTGCAACGATAAGTCTTTTTATCACCCGTAAAGAATTCAAAAGATCCTATAAAGCAATTCCACTAATAGCAATGATTTTGACTTTTACATATTTCTTGTTTTCTCAACCCTTAACTTTAAGATCAGGCAATACAATTGAAAAGGATATCTATGGAGATGTAATAAACGGCAAGACGCTATGGAATTTTACACAAGAAAAAGCAAAAATATTACCTAGTGAAAGTTTTAGAGATATCAACAATAAAGAGATCAATTTAGAATCCTATCAAAATAAAACACTCTATATTTCATTTTGGGCCACTTGGTGTGCGATTTGTTTGAAAGAGAAACCAAGATTAGACAGTTTAAAAGAGCAATTCAAAGATAATCCGGATGTTGTTTTTATTGATATTTCATTGGACAAAGATGTCGAAAGATGGAAAAACTATGTTATGAAAAATGAACCTACTGGAGCTCAACTGATATCTTCAAATGAATCTGCTACCAAAAACTCATTTGATATAAGCGTCATTCCTAAACATCTTGTGGTCAACTCTAAAAGAGAATATAGAGCGATTTCCGGAATGGAATTGCCAAAAATCATCTTAGCAGATTCAACCATGGTAAATAATTATATCAACAAAAAGCTAAAACTAAAAGAAGCCTCTATAGAGAAGGAATAAAGCAATTGCGAATCACCCTAATAAAATTATAATTACACCTCAACTTTTCATCCTCGATAGGCCTTCTAAGATATTATATTTAAAATTATTGATGTCCGGTTAAGAATTTCGTCGTCCTTCAAAAGATAATACTGATAAAGGATTTTAAACGTTTTGTTCGTTAATGTCATCATTTTTCATTTTTGAGAAATGCTACCCGGATGCTAATTTCTTGGTAAATATAAATTTATAAAATCTAGATTTTAAGTGTTTTGCGGTTTGTGTCTTGATTCTTGGTTCTAACAGCTAAGCGGAGGTTACTGAGCTTGTCGAAGTGTCTTGATTCTCACAATACTGATTTAAAATAACTACCAATAAAATAACAAAATAATTACCACACTTTTTATTCGTTTACTCTTTTATATTGCAGATGACCAAACCGACTACTATTAGAAAAAACGTGACAAGTTAAAACACCGTCGGAGATGAAAATGAATGCGCTGTTGATAGACGCAAAAACTGGACAAGCTAAAAAATCCCACAACTTTTTGACTTGATCCCTTGTTATTGCCCAGCTAGAGCTCGTTTGATCCTTCATTTACCTCAGATGGCAAACCCATACAAACAAAAAAAGTCCCCAACAAATGAATGTTGGGGACTCTCAAAAAAGG
>NZ_JBMDWE010000061.1:0-12868 GCF_053579655.1 Gelidibacter sp.
GTAAAATTAATTTCAGCCACCTTGATTTTAAACTATCTGATTATTGGTACGTATTTCTATACTTGAGACCCCGCAAAAAGCGGGGTTAGTTCGACCAGCGCAATTCTAAACAACGCCAAGGCATTGTTTAGAATTGCGGGTCTCACTAAAATTTTAGCTGCATTTCGTCACCAAAATGCAGCCAAAATCAAATGAAACTAACTCAATAAAAAAAATGGTGCGGGCGTCAATCTGATTTAGAACATGAGGGATTTAATTTCTGATTGTGACAAGGCTTTATCAAAAATCCTCAGCTCATCCATAACACTTAAATCAGATTTGTGACCCCATTCTGTAAATCGAGGTGCTCCCGACATAATGGACATCAATTCACAATCCGTCCAATTCACTCCTGAAAAAGCACCTTTTGAGG
The DNA here is from genome assembly GCF_053579655.1 of Gelidibacter sp. Lineage (NCBI taxonomy): Bacteria > Pseudomonadati > Bacteroidota > Flavobacteriia > Flavobacteriales > Flavobacteriaceae > Gelidibacter > Gelidibacter sp. The sequence goes on from NZ_JBMDWE010000061.1 coordinate 413, forward strand.
CAATTTCCCCATTTATATATATGACGCATTCTGTTGGAGAAATCGTAAAGGCCAAATGAATCCATCCGTTATTTGTAGTTGGATCTATGGTCGCCGCAGCGCCACCATCAAACCAATTATCATCGGTTCCATTTCCTACATTCAATTTGAAAGTCTGATTCGTGGCACCACCCTCCCGGAAAAAGCGAAAGCCACTTTTACGATTGTTTTGAACATTTGGAAAATCAGGATTGCCTGTATCTGGAGGTCCAACCACTAAAATCCCTGCACGATCTGGTACGGCATTGAGCTTATACCAAAATGCAGCACTAAATTGACTGCCTAGCAATCCAGCTGTAGGGAAGGTCAAATAAGAATTTTCTGCACCTTTATAAGCATTTGAACCGGCATACCCTTCGCCTGCAAAACCAGGCGACCCCACAATAGTAGCTTGTCTGCCACTTACGGAATCAGAATAGCTACCATTGAAGTTGAGATGTAGTTTTTGACTGCCTTGGGCAATCATGCTGGTTATCTCATTTTGTGATAAGGTCGTGTCAAACAAACGCAGCTCATCCATCAAACTCGAATCTGATTTATGATCCCAATAGCTAAAGGTTGGTCCACCAGCACCAACAACAAATTGGGAGGTTCCTGTCCAATCAATAGGGGCGCTTAAGTTACTCGTATTAACTTCCAATCCGTTAAGGTAAATTTTGGTTTGGGTTGCTGAAATGGTAAAAGCTACATGCACCCACGCGCCTGCAGCAACACTAATTTCGCCACCATCATTCCAAACATCCGTATTACCCGTACCAACGTTCAATTTGATGCGTTGATTTTCGGCATTTCCCTCTCTAAACAATCTAAAACCTTGATTACGGTCATCAGCATTTGCGCCTATGGTTAAAATACCCGCACGATCTGGAGTAGCATTGACTTTGTACCAGAACGCACCACTAAAGTTATTGCCAAGTGTTAATTCACTTACCGGAAAGGTTAAATAACTATCTGTTCCAGCTTTGTAAGAGTTTGAACCTGCATAACCACTACCACCAAAACCTGGACTTCCTACTTCGCCTGCAGCTTTAAAACTGATAAGTTCTGTAAAATCGCCATCAAAAGGCATGTAAAATTGTTCCCCTGCGAATAGTGGTGTGTATGGCGGTGACTTGGTAAAATTAGAGGTTGCCGTTGTGACGTTTCCAGCTAAATCTGCCGCAATAACTGATAAGCTATGATCTCCTGTCGTAATGGTATCATACATGAACTCTATGTTAGCAATTCGATAATCCAAAAAATGATCATAAGATGCTATTTCAACGCCGTCCAACATCACCTTGATAGAGGCTATTTCAATATCATCTTCAACCTTAAACTGAACCATTGTTGATGTGACCGGCTCTGGAACCTGTATTATAAGTCCGTTAGCTGGTCTTAAAATGGTAACCACTGGACCACCAGCATCTGCACCTGGCTTCACTTCAGAAATGGGATCAATACCTTCGTAACAAGACACCATGAAAACCAAGGCAAATAATCCGAGAATGAGTTTATTAAATTTTTTCATTTTTATATGATTTATAAAGTGAATTATTTTTATTGATTGCCCAATGGTAACAAGTCCACTTGTGCCTGAGGATAAGGTAGCAACGCTTTATCTGCTGAAAAGACTCTGCCATCATAGCTCAATTCGCCATAATTTTTCAAACGGATTAAGTCGAAATATCGAACTCCCCATTCCATTGCTAATTCAGCAAATTTCTCGTCCATAACCTGAGCATGTGTAACGCCAGACAAGTCGCCTAAACCCGCTCTATGTCTCACTAAGTTAACCGCTTGATCAGCCGTCATGCCATTCCCATTCGCGCCTTTGGTTAAGGCTTCCGCATACATCAATAATATTTCTGCATAACGAATCACAATAAAGTTTTTACCTGAACCGTAATCATTACGTCCTTCCGTCAACTGATTGGACGGCAAATAGTGTTTTCCACTCGAAAATTTCGCTCTGTTATAATCATTAATGATGTCTCCATCTGGTGTCGTATTTGAAATCCAAGAAGGAAGAGTCGCATAAGCGGGATCTGTTTTAAGTTCGGCAATCCCACGATTTGTAAACAGAACACTGGTTTGCAGACGTACCTTATCATTTCTATCGAGCATAAACTTGATGTACTTGAAACTCGGCTCATAAAATCCCCATCCGCCACTGGCTCCTGCTCTTGCTGGCGTCCAGTTTTCTGGGCCAAATGGTGCATATAAATGGTTGTTGACCGATCCTGTGGCCGAACCATAATCAGAGAACTGAAATTCAAATAAATTCTCATCGCTCAATTCCCCAGGTTTTTTAAATAACTCGTAAAAATCATTAAACAACACAAATTTATTGGAGTTGATAATCGCTCCGGCAGCATTGGCAACCTCTTGATAATTTTCAAGTTCCAAGTTTGCCATTGCTTTTACAGCCAATGCCGTGTATTTTGTGACTCCCCCAGGAACGTCAGTACGCTGATTTGGTCGCATATCTGGTAAATTAGGAATGGCTTCGTCCATCAAATCAGACACATATTGCATGACCTCCGCTTTACTTGCGACACCATTTGCCAAATCATCAGAAACATCCGATTTGGTAATGATAAATACAGGACCCCATACACGTGACATTTGAAGATGCGTCCAACCACTCAAAACTTTAGTTTCTGCCATAAACTGATCGGCTTTTGCGTAGGCACTTTGCGGTGCAAAATCCTTGTAAGTCTGAATGGTTTCACGGGCATTATTAATATCAAGAATGTCGCTGTACATATTGGTCCAAAGTGAATTGTACATCCAATAGTTTTTATCGTAATTGAATCGATCTGTATCCGCAAATGGCTGTTGGTCTCCCAAACCACCTGCGTTAACGTCGTCGCCTCTTACACCTAACAACAATGGATCTTCCCAACCTCTGGAGTAAATTTGTCCGTAGGCACCAATTAAAGGTAAAATCATATCACTGGTCTTGGTATAATCAAGATCTCCTGTTCCTAACTGACCGTCTTGTTCTTTCAGCTTGTCTTCACAAGATGTAAAGCACAAACCTGCAACTAGCACGAATACTAGCGGATTTAATAAGTAGTTTATATTTTTCATGTGTTTATTTTTATTGCTTTTTAATGGTCACATGCAGTTCGCTATTAATCATTCCCAAGAATGTTATAATTTTTTGCATGCTCGTTTCATATTTCGCATTTTTTAAATTTTGATATTGATTCCCATCGTGTAAACTGCTGGAACAGGATAGGTTTGTCTGTCGATGCCGTCTTGAACTTCTGGATCAAACCCGTTGTACTTGAAGAAGGTAAATGGACGCTCTGCAGTAAAGGTCAATCGTGTTTCTGGCATGTTTTTACCTAACAACGAACCCGACTTAACGGTATAGGACAATTGAATGTTTTGAACCCTGAAATAAGACCCGTCTTCAATTAAGTAAGAACTTAAATTTTGGTTCCAGCCTTTTCTTAAGCCAGCTGAAGAGGGATAGGAATTGGAAGTTCCCTCACCATGCCAACGGTTAATGGCTAAATCAGCATCCATATTGGTATCACTTGTATAAACAACCTCTCCTCTTTTACGGTTTAAGATTTTGTTTCCACTTTGTCCGGAAACATTTACGGAAAAATCAAAATTCTTGTAGCTCACACCTAAATTACCGCCATACATAAAGGATGGCAAATAAGATCCTAATACCACGCGATCGTCTGCATCTAAAATGCCATCGCCATTAACATCACGGAATTTCAAATCGCCCGGAACCAAGTTATTGGCCACTGCAATAGGATCATTTTGGACTTCGGTAGCATTTTGATAAACACCCACGACTTCATAGCCATAGAAAGCGCGTATGGGATGTCCAACCTGCGTACGTTGACGGAATTCAAAAGAACCACCATCAATATATTCTTGGTTATCTGCCAATCGAATCACTTCATTTTTTAAGGTAGAAAAGTTAGCTCCAATGTTAAATCTCCAGTTTTCATTGAGCATTTGATTATAGTCTAAACTAACCTCTATACCTTGATTTCTGAACACCCCCGCATTTTTTCGGACAATTTCATTAGAGATGGGCTGAATGACAGGAATGACCGCATTATCAGTAGTTCTGATATAATAATCGGCTTCCAAAGTCAAACGGTTGTTGAATAGTCTCGCTGAAATACCAAAATCCTTTTCTTCTGTAACTTCCCATTTTAAATTGGAAAAGTTACTCGTTGACACAATCCCACTTACGGGCTGATCTCCAATATCTGTCTGCACAATACTCACGGTTCGTGTACCAGAACTTCTGCCTAAGCTACCATTACCTAATTTACCGTAACTTAATCTTAATTTTAAGAAATCAAAAACACCATTGTCCTGCATGAAATTTTCTTCAGATAGTACCCAACCCAAACCAAATGCTGGCGTGTATAACCAATTGTTAGCCGTAAATTTTGAATCGCCTTCTGCTCTTATGGTAGCATTCAGCAAATAGCGGTCTTTATAATTATATTCCGCCCTTCCAAAATAAGAAACCCCATAAACACGACCACCGTTATCGCTGACATTGCCCTTAAACGAATCTTTATCGGCAAAATCCAAGTACCAGGAACTTTCATAGACAATACCTGTAATATCCTCACCAGTAGCGGAAAGATTATGAACTGCTTCATCTCTATAGGATGTACCTCCTAATACTGTAAGACCGTGATCGCCAAAATTATCTTTGTAAGTGATGACATTGTCCCAAATTTGGTTGGAATAGGTTGCTTGTGCTTTTCTAATGGAAGAAATTTCACGTTGTGAGTTTTCAGAAATGAAATACGGCAATCTCACATTGCGCTCTTCAATGGAAGAATAGTCATTATAATAGGAAGTCTTGATTGACAACTTCTTTGGTATAAAATAATACTCTGCATAAATATTGGTGAGCAACTTTCTGATCTTTAATTGATTTTCATTGTAACGCATTGTTGGAAATGGATTTTGAGAGTTTCGGTATCCAAGTCTTGTGGCATCAGAATAATCCACTGGCTTTGCCATCGTATTTAAAGGATCATAAACCGGTAATACGGGAACTGCGAAATAGGCTTGAAACCATGCCGCATCCTCAGCATTGTATTTTGTAGCATTACTAAAAACAATATTGCTTCCCATTTTAAAACGATCAGAAACTTTCACATCCACACTGTTACGGATATTAAAACGCTCATATTCATTTTTCATATCCAAAATACCATCTTGGGAAAAGTAGTTGGCACCTACCGAATAATTGACATTCTCCCCCCCGCCATTCACACCAACACTATGACTGGATATAGTGGCAGGACGCAAAATTTCCTTGTACCAGTCCGTATTGACGTCCGGAAGATTAGGGTTTACTCTACTTCTGCCAAAACGCTGTATGGCGCTTTGAATCTTATTGATATCCGGTTGGGAACCTGATTCATAGGCCATGGTTGTAAACTGCTCAGCATTGGCCATTTTTAACACATTTTGTGCAAATTGGTAACCGCTATAACCATTGTAAACAAATTCTGGTCTCTTTTCCAATTTACCTGCCTTTGTCTGAATAATGATAACGCCGCCAGCAGCCTTTTGTCCGAAAATAGCTGATGAGGACGCGTCTTTCAATACCGAAACAGACTCGATATCACTAGTGTTCAAAAAGTCGATATTATCATAAAACATCCCATTGACCACATAAAGCGGATTACTGCTTCCGTCAAAGGTTCCTACACCACGCAATCTTACTTTTGGCGAATCGCCTGGAGATCCAACACCAACTACTTGTACGCCTGCAACTTTACCTTGAAGGGATTGCATGACATTACTTGCCGGTGTTTTTTCAATATCTTCAGCCTTGATGGTAGTAATTGCACCCGTTAAATCTGCCTTTTTCTGAGTTCCATAACCTACAACAACGATTTCGCCCAAAGCTTCAACATCTGCTTCTAGGCTAACATTTACTGTTGTCTGATTATTGATGGTCACTGAAACTAATCTAAAGCCTAAAGAAGAGAATTCCAAAACTTCGCCTTTGCTGACTTTTAATGAATAATTACCATCAAAATCAGTGCTCGTCCCTCTTGATGTTCCTTTAATAATCACGTTAACACCCGGAACAGGAAACTGATCTTCTGCACTTGTTACCGTTCCTTTAACAGTAGTTTCCTGAGCATAGGAAACAGCGTAACTGAAAAGAAAAAATAAACATAAAACTAGTCTTGCTTTCATATAGTTTGAATTTATTGTGTTAGTTAATCGAATATATAATGAATAAAATGCTTGAAGAAGTTTTCATTTACACCTTAGATACGCCAACGTTAAAATAATCATAAAACTCAATGATGACGTAGCGTTAAGATACATGAAAAACGACGAAATCGTATTAGTAGATTAGAATTGACGTAGTTTTGACGTATAAAAAATAGAAAAATAAAGGCGATGAAGTATGATTATTTGAAATTAACCAAGTATTCTGTTAAGGATTGATCGTTATCAAGGTTTAATTTGACTCTTAGGCGATATCTTTGAGTTTCCACACCTCTTATGGAGATATTTAATAATGGCGCAATTTCCTTGGTCGATAAGTGCATTTTGATGTAGGCAGAAATTCTTAAATCTTTAGCATTTAACTTTGGATGCTTGCTTTTCAATTGATTGAAAAACTCTTCATGAACTTGGTTGAAATTGTATTCAAATACGGCCCATTCATCTTTATGGCTAATGGAAGAATCTATTTTTTTTATGAGATTTTTATATGAAAAGTGATTGTCAAATGCATTCTTTTGCGTCGAAATTTCCTTCTTAAGCTCTAAAAGGGTTTCATTCTTTTTCACTAAAGCCATAGCTGTATTGGCAAGCTGTTTGCTTTTTAATTTGACTTCATTTTTTAACGACTCATTTTTAAGCTCCACAATGCGCCTGTCATTTTCAATGGTTTTTTCTTTGAGAATTTCTTGTTGCTCCTGGTCGAATTTCAACTGCAACAACCGTTGCTCTTTTCCGATCTTTCTTCGATGGAGAACATAAAATAAGGCGAGCGTTAATACTAACAATAAGCCATACAACAGATAGCCTTGTGTGGATCGATACCAAGGTGGCAAGACTATGACCTTTAAACTACTGACAGATGATTTTTGTCCCAAATGATTGGAAGTTCTAAATAAGAAGTCATACTGTCCATAACTTATATTTGAAAACTCTAACTTATTATTTTCGATTTTGTACCAATGCATCGCCGTATCGACCGATGCCATGGCGTATTCAAAAAAGTGATCTTTCGATTTTGGAGAAGTCAGAGAAATACTAAAGGTCTTAAAATCATTAGGCAATTCCACTGATTTTATGGCATCTAAAACAATGCGCTGACTGTCTATTTTAATGCTTTCAAAAAATGTGGGATGCAACGCGTGTGACTTGGCTCCTATTGATTTATTAAACATCATAAATCCGTTGTTCAAACTTAAGGCCAAAATGGAATCTTTAAGTTTCGAGATGTTTTCATAGCCTACAATGAGACGCTTTTTAAAATACTTGTCATTCAGTGAGGCTGGAGAGCCATCATCAGGAAAGGTTTTAAAATGGATGCTATTGTTGTTTTTGACGGCTAAAGTAGCAATGTCATCTTCAGAAATGATATAGGAATACTTTCCAAAACTTTTATTCAATAACGGATAGGGCACAATAGAATCCAACAAGGGTTCATATTTTTGCCAACCATCATTGGTCTTGATAGAAATGTCGTTTTTAATTGAATAGACGCGAACATTGTAAGTGGACCAGAGTCCTTTTTTTTCATAATTCTTGATATCCAGAATAGAATCATATGAACTATTGAACTTCACTTTATATAAACCTTTATAAGCATGTGCCACCCAAGCGGTATAAGGATCTTCAAATACTAAAAACCGACTTGGTATGGTGGTTTGCCCCAAATGTTTGGCGGTCCAACCCGTACTTTCTTTCTTAAATTTAACCAAGCCTGCATAGGTACCTTGGATGTAGGTTTTTGGTACTCCCATGACCTTTTTAATGACCCAACCCCCAGTAAATGGCGAAATAAGTTTCAATTTTTTGTCTTTTACAAGATAGGTACCATTGTTATGTCCGCAGAACAAGTCGCCTTCGATTTCTTTTAAATCCCAAACCTGTCCTTGAGAACCCTCAATAAATTGTAATATATTGTGTGCATCGATATAGTACAAACCGGTATTACTGCCAATATAAACCGTATCCTGATATTGAATCACATCATATACAGCGCCCAAATTTCCTGAAACATCATTGTAAAACAGATACGGATTTCTTAAATCTGCCCACGCCAATCCGTTATCCAATCCTAACCAAAGTTGGTCATCACCATCCACAAATTGCGAGAGCACCGTATTATTAATCAGTCCGTTTTCTTTGTGAATATTGAAAAGTACTTGCCCATTAGAATCTGTGATATAAACGCCATTTTTTATGGTTCCGAAAATCATATTTCCGTTCGCCATGACCGAAAACGCATTGAGCTGTTGTTCTTTGAGAATGGTAGTTATTTCAGATCTCCATGGACTTAAAGCGCCGTTTTCATAAGTAAAAATGCCCTGTAAGGAGGTGGTTATAAAAAGTTGTTCTTTCTTTTTTGAAATAGAGATAATTTTAGTCCCGATTAAATCTTTATGGTTGATGAGCGGCATAACTTTTCCTTGATCAAGCGTAAAAATGCCGTTTTTTAATGTGGATATGTACAAGGTTTCGTCAATAACATCGCAAGAAAGTATGGTCGAAGGCGGTGTGATTTTATTGATTTTACCATTTTTATAGATAAAAACATTTAAGAATGACCGAAAGATGATGCTATCCCCCAGCTTGATGATCTGCCAAAACTCTTCGTTTAAAAACTCCTTCGGATTCAGCTGTTCACTTAAAGACGTATATTTTAGCAGTCCAAATTTATTGCGTTCCCAAAACCCAAACTCTTCATACGAACCGATATAAATTTTCTTATTTACCGCCAATACAGAGCGAATGGTCGTTTTATTGGGAAGTGCGCTCAAGGTCCATTTAAGCCCATCAAATTCCAACAACCCCTTATTGTTAGCGACATAAAGATAGCCGTCATCCGCTTTGGAAATACCCCAATTCTGGTTTCCGGCATTGTATTGGGACAGATCATAATTTTGAAAATGAGGTGCATATTGTGCCTGTAAGTTGTTTATAAAAAGCAAATAACAAAGCACCATCCAAATGTGGACAGGAAAGGTTAACGGCATTTTAAATTTCATGATCATGAATTGGAGTCTGAAGTTTCAATTCTATAAATGTAATGGAAATGAAGTGTTCAAACGAAATTTATGACAAGGATTGTTAGTAAGGTTTAAATGGTCTCCGAACGAAACGATTTATTAAAGGATAACTTCCGATCGTAATATCAACTTTGAATTTATTTAAAGTATAATTCTATCTCCATCCGTTTGGAAGAATTCATCGCTTAACAGCTGAAAACCAAATTCAAACACAGGATTAATACCACCAAGATATTTATTATATTTGATAGGTTTTCCCAATAGAAAATCATACAATCGCTTTGGAACGACTGCATTACCTCCTTTTCTGTGTTTTTATTTTCTGGCACATTCCGATGCTTTGTCAACAACAATTGACAAGTGATGAAGCTTATGAAAACTATCAGGAACTAAGTTCCAAAATGGCTAAATCCTTTCCAGAGGATGATTTCAAAACATACAAACGAACGTCCTTTACTGAGCAACAATTAGAGATCTATCTTTCACAACATTTCCAACGTCTGGATCTTTTGCCATTTATTAAAAACAGACCTGCATTTGTGATCAATGCCTATTTACATTCAGGAAATTGGTTTCAAGCTATCGGATTTTATAAGGAATCCATTGCTTCCTATAATGACTTATTTCACTATTATGAAATTCATCACAAAGAATTATCAGCAGATGAAATCGAGGGCTTCGTCGGAGTAATTAGTTATGCTCGTGGAATATTGGCCGAAAATTATGCAAAGATAAATAATGTGGATAGTGCGTCTATTCATCACATTAGAAACATTAGTTTTAATGATAGCTTTTCTTCTATCTTCTACCCTTCTGCAATAAATAATTATGGTTTATTTTTTTATAGGACAAAAAAAGATCGTGATTCTGCCTTGATCTATTTTGAAAAAGCTTATGAAATTACTAAACAAAAGTTTCCTGAACATTCACTTATTGCAAGCATTCGAGACAATATTGCAGATGTCTACATGGATCAAAATAGATATGCTCAGGCAAAAACATTGTATGCTACCAACTTTGAATTCTATAAAACAGGAATCATTGAGACGACTAAAACAAAAGATATTCAGCGACTTATTAGTGCTGGAGCTCAATTGGTACACTCAAACATTAAACTAAAAAATCTTGTTCAAGCACAGAACGTTCTTTTTCAAGTAGATTCTATAGTCAAAGATGCCAAAACAAGGAAGGAGCTTCTAGCCGATTCTCAAATTGAATTTCTTTCGGCCAAAGAAAATCTGTATGTAGCACAGAATAATATGACATTGGCTTATAAAATATTAAGCGATAGGTTTTCTTTTTCGGACAGTTTGGCAACGATTGCAGCATTACAAGATAGTCAATGGCGTGATGAGCTGAACAATATTAGTGTAGATCGCGTAGCTCTCAAATTTGAGATTGATCGTATTGAAAAGGAAAATAAAATTAAAAGTCAAAGAGCTAAATTGTGGATATCAACGCTTATATCTTCAGGTTTTATCGTTTTATTGCTGGTTCTATTTTTAGGTCGCAGACAGCATTTAATAAATGCTAAAAACAAGGAGTTGTTGGCAGAGCAGCATTTGGAAAATGAACGCTTAAAGGTGGAACAGCTGAATTCTAAAATTCAATCAAAGCAGCGTGATTTATCCGATTTCGCACTCAACTTAACCCAAAATCAAGAATGGGCATTAATGTTGTCTGAAAAAATAAAGCTGCTAAAAACTGCTGATCAAAAAGACAGACGTGAACTATTAGAAAAACTGGAGTTGGATATAAAAAATAAAGTTCAATTTGACAGAGACAGTAAAGTGTTTTATGAGCGATTAGATAAACTTAATGATGCCTTTTATACCACGCTTATGCGCTTATTTCCAAATTTAACTAAAAACGAAATCCGTCTTTGTTCCCTTATCCGATTGAAAATGGAGAGTCATAGCATCGCGACCTTTCAAAACATTACGAATGCCTCATTAAATACAAGCCGCTATCGAATGCGCAAAAAAATGCATCTGGAAGATGATGTCAATCTCGATGACTTCATCATTCAACTCTAACGGCGCAGCATCCTAAAAATCATTGTCAACCATCCAAAACCGAACGCTTGTCTATCAATTGTCTATTGGATGTCCATTGGTTGTCTATCTAAAAATCAATGAGTTAAAGCAACAAAGAATTAAATTAGCTAAACGTTTTAATGTATGGTTTCCATCATCATAACAAGAGTAAAATGATCTTCTTTTAATCTTTAAATCAAAAACTTATGAAAACACTATTGATTACCTTCCTTTTGATAGGATTCGCACAATTTTCGCACTCCCAAACTGACTTCGCCTACACAGAAACCTCTAATCTGAATTTAAAAAACAAAAATGAGAGCACTCCAAATTTTAAAAATTCCAATGAAGTCAAATATTTGGCGGAAAAATCAAAAAAATTAGAGGGGCAGGCGTTCAACTATGACATCAAAAGTGCCGCTGTTTACGCATCCCACCTGAAAACCACTTATAGTGTGAGTTTTACTGAAGGCAAAAATCGTATTGATGCCATTTATGATGCTGATGGTAAATTGCTGCAATCAGAAGGCACATATGAAAATGTTGCCATTCCTTACGCTATTGGTTCTCAATTGGCCAAAGCCCATCCAGGATGGGAATTTCACAAATCATGGTGCACCAGTAACTATAAGTTGAATAGTGATACGGACATCATTTATAAAATACAACTTAAAAAAGGCAATAAAACCAAGGTTGTTAAAGTAAATCCGCTTGACTATGGTTTGTAAATATCCGACAAAAAATTTAGTCAAATTCAGAAAATTTAAAACCTCAACGGTCCATGACTATTGAGGTTTTTTTGAGATTGTTAAAGAAATCCTGCACTACCAAAAGTCTCTTTAGCAATTTCGTTAATTCTAAATCATTGTTGTCCGATTAAAGTTGCGTTGATCTACTAAGAATAGATATAAATAAAGGTCTTTAAATGTTTTTGATCCTCAATCTCCTTCATTTCGAGGTTTTTTGAAAACTATTGCTAAAACATCATAACCCATTCTAATTATGAATTTCACAGCCCTTATTTTCAATTAATTACGTGTTTAGTCTTTGTTCTTGGTTCTATCAGCGAAGCGGCGGTTACTGAGCTTGTCGAAGTGTCTTAATTCTTTTCCGGACAATAGTGA
>NZ_JBMDWE010000062.1:0-11960 GCF_053579655.1 Gelidibacter sp.
GCTTATTGGGAAATAGGCAAACGTATTGTGGATGAAGAACAACACGGTAGCGAAAGAGCAGAATACGGCACTTATCTATTAAAGGAACTTGCACAAAATTTAAGTGATGATTTTGGCAAAAGCTTCGATGCCCGCGAACTGCGTAGAATTCGACAGTTTTACCTAAGTTTTCCAATTCGGGACACAGTGTGCCCCGAATTGAGTTGGTCACATTATCGCTTGTTAATACGAGTAGAAGATATAACCGTACGGCAATTTTATTTAGAGGAATCGATTAGCCAACATTGGAGTGTCCGAAAGCTGGATCGCAATATCAGCAGTCAATATTATCAACGCATTTTATCCAGCCAATCTAATAAGGAAATTACTTCGGAAAGCAGCGAATTATCTCAATTGGACTTTATTAAAAATCCCTATGTACTCGAATTTCTGGATCTTCCCGCCAATTTAACCCATAAGGAAAAGGATATCGAAAAAGGAATTATAACCCATTTGCAAACTTTTCTATTAGAACTGGGAAAAGGTTTTGCCTTTGTGGCACAACAAAAATTGGTACGTACCGAAACCTCCGATTTCTTTATCGATCTGGTGTTTTACAATTACCATCTCAAATGTTTTGTAGTCATTGATATTAAAAGTGGGAAATTGAGCCATCAGGATATCGGGCAGTTGGATATGTATGTGCGGATGTTTGATGAACGCGAAAAATCTAAAACCGACAATCCCACGATTGGGATATTGCTTTGTGCCGACACCGATAACGTGGTGGCAAAATATTCGGTGCTTAATGATAAGAAAAACCTTTTTGCCTCAAAATACCAAATGTATCTACCAAGCGAGGAAGAACTACAACAATTTATTGAAAAAGATCTTGAATAATAGTTTATGAGCCATACTAAAGAAACCATAGAAAACCCCTTGGAAAAAGTACAGTCACACGACTGGAACAAAGAACGCCTGCAACAGTTAAAACAACTAATGCCTGATCTGTTTACCAATGAAGGAGAACTGAATTTAAACGAACTTAAAAAAGTGGTTGACCCCAAAAGCGTTAGCGAAACAGAGCGCTATGAGTTTCGATGGTTTGGGAAAAGCAAGGCTAAACGGGAAGGTTTTACGCCTACAAACGCCACGCTTGTTTATGATGAAGAAAGAAGCGTAAATCCCAATAACAGTGACAACTTAATCATTGAAGGCGAAAACCTTCAAGTGCTCAAGTTGTTGAGCAACAGTTATCGAGAACAGGTTAAGTGCATCTATATTGACCCACCATATAACACAGGAAATGACTTTGTGTATTCTGACAATTTTAATCAAGATAGAAAGGAGTACTGGGAAGAGGCGGAAATGACGGAGAATGGCTTTAAGGTTGACACCAATTCGGAGACAGATGGACGTTTTCATAGTAATTGGCTCAATATGATGTACAGTCGCCTGTTAATTGCACGACAATTGTTAAGAGAGGATGGCGTGATTTTTATATCTATCGATGATAATGAAGTACATCATTTAAGGAAGTTGTGTGATGAAGTTTTTGGAGAAGAGAATTTTGTAGCGGAATTTATCTGGAAAAGCAGACAGAATAAAGATAATAGAACTACAACTGGAGTTTCAATCGACCACGAATATATAATTTGTTATAGTAAAAGTCCCAATAATAGAGCGATAAAAGGCTCAGAGAGAAAAATTAAACAATATTCTAATCCTGATAATGATGAAAGAGGTTTATGGGTAAGTGCAAATATGGTAGGACTCAAACCAGAGACGGAAAGACCAAATCTACATTATGATTTAAAAAATCCTGAAACTAACATTATTTATCAAAAACCAATGATGGGCTGGAGATATAATCAAAAAACAATGTCCGAACTTATTCAAGATAAGAGAATAATTTGGCCTGAGTCTAATGATGGACGCCCAAGACGAAAAGTGTTTTTAGACGAGTTAAATGAAGCCTTGCCTGGATATAGCTCTATAGTTGGGAAAGAGGTTTATACTAGAAATGGAACTAAAGAAATTGAAAATTTATTTGAATCTAGAATTTTTGATTTTCCAAAACCTTCAGTTCTGATCAAAAATCTTATTGCACAAGTAGCAGAGGCAAATGATATAATTCTCGATTTTTTTGCTGGTTCTGGACCAACTGGACAGGCGATAACAAAACTTAATCAGGAAGACGGTGGTAATAGAAAATACATTTTGATTCAACTTCCAGAAACAACAGATGAAAAAAGCGAAGCTTATAAAGCAGGTTACAAAAAAATAAGTGATATTACTATTGAGCGAAACAAACGCGTGCTTGATAATATCATTGCTGAAAAGAAGAAAGAAACCCCAGATTTATTCACTAAAGAAGAAACGAAAAAAGAACAATTGAAAGGCTTGGGCTTTAAAGTGTTTAGACTGGTCAAGTCTAATTTCCCAAGGGTAGAATACGCTCCCGACCCCGAGAAGTCCGATGAAGAAAATGTGGTCTTGCTCAAAAAATACATTGCCGAAAAAGAAGCACAGCTCGTATCTGCCTTTAACCGCGAAGAACTCATTACCGAAATTTTAATTAAAAACGGTTTTAGACTTAATTACACTTTAGAAAAACAGGAACAGTTTAAGCAGAATGAAATATTCTTGGCATCAGACGGCGAAAAACAAACCTTAATTTGCCTGGACGTAAGCTTGGCAGAGGAAACCGTAGCTTATTTTAAAAGCCATACAGATCAGAAGTTGATTGTTTTGGAAAGAGCCTTGGACACTACAAAGAAATGGAATTTGAAGCATTATATGGGAGATAGGTTTAATGCGTTTTGAAAATAAAACAATAAAATTTTAAATAGAAATAATATGTCAATGAACAAAGCAGAGTATCTATCAGAAGTGTTAGAAACACATAGAATGTCTAAGATTGAAGATTTAGTGAGTAAATTTAAATCAAAGAGAGATGAAGTGAAGTCAGCGTTATTGGAAAATTATGGTAGTGAAATATACTCTCCTTTCGATTCAGGTTCTTTCAAAAAGCACACGGCCATAAATATTAAATTTGATTTAGATATAGTTGTGCCTTTTAAAAAGGATTCTTCTGAAACATTGGAAAATATGTTTGATAACCTATATGACTTTTTATACGAAAAATATAAAGATGAGGCATATATCCGTAAACAGAAGGTGTCAATAGGCATTGAATTCAATGAAGACGAGGACGGAGATATTGTAAGCTTAGATGTAGTCCCTGGAAGAGAGCTCAATCAAGACCAGTATATAGAAGACAAAAATTTAAATCTTTATGTGTACTCTCAATATGGATTTTTCCAAAAAAGCACATATATCCAAACTAATATTCATTCTCAGATTGACCACATTAAGGCTAAGGATGACGAGAGAAAAGTAATAAGGTTGTTTAAAATTTGGAAAAATAGCAATAATGAGAAATATAAATCTTTCTTACTTGAATTAATGACAATAAAAGCCTTTGATAAAGAGGATGTCAGTGGGAATGTGTGGGAAAAAATTAAAAAGGTTATGGAATACGTAAGGGATAATGTTGAAAAAGAAGATTTCAAGTTAATAGATCCCGGCAACTCCAATAATAACGTTATTGATACTTTGGAAAATTGGGAAAGAAGTAATCTTTCCAGCAGAATGCAAACCATTATTAGCAGGATTGAAGAAAATTCAGAGAATTTAAAAACCTACTTTCCTGTAAATAGTGATTTTGAAAATAATAGTTCAGATAATTCTAGCTATGGCATAAAAGGCTCGACAGTGACTGCTTCCATTCCCCCAACCAATCAACGCTTTGGTTGAATGATTGATTTCGCTTCAATTAGGAACACTTTAGAAGGTATCACTTTTGTCAGTAAAATTTATGATTTAAAGGTGGAAGATGTTTCCGTGAATGGAAAGATTCAAATTGATTTCAAGGAACTTGCTGAACCTCTCGATTTTGAAATAATTATTGCAGCTCACTATCCTTTAAGAAGTTACGACTCAGAATCCATTAAGTTCAAAAACAAGAGCTTAATACAGTACCAACACGTAATGGGAGATGGATCTATTTGCATTCACACATCTCACAATATAAACTTGGAGCAAAAATTAATTATGGACTTGACGTCCTTAAAAAATTGGATTTTAAGGTATTATATAGATAATGAAAATGACACACATTACGAGCACATTATAGTTCCAGAAAACACTCTTAATGACTCTTATTATTCTTTTTCATTTACAAATGTTGAACATACATTTAATAATGGGGACTACGGTACTGTTGGCATTTGTTCTTTAAGTAATGGAATTTATAGAGAGGAACCGATTTATAACAATATAGTAAGGCATTTTTCAATAAATGAGAATTTTAATGTGAATTGTGGGTGGAGTTCACGATACTTAAATATGCCATTGATTAATACTGGTATTTATTTATTCGTTAAAAACCACCCAGCTAATTTGAACCGTTTTATTTTTCAGGACTGGAAGGATTTAAATGATTTCTTGCCAGATGAATTTCTAGCATTTCTTCATAGGTTTGAAAGAGATAATCTCAAAAAGTTTAAAGGTCAAATCACCCCAGTATTTATCGGCTATGATACCACTGACAAAGAAATTCATTGGCAAGTAGCACTCTTAGAAATCGGAAATTACCCATTAAAAGGTGTGCCAATAATATTTAATGGAAAAAAAACAGGAAAGTGGAAAAGTCAATTAACTACTGGAAGAATTAATTGGGCTATTTCCAGAGATTCTTCATATCCTTATTTTTTTGGCAGGGGTGCCTTAACCTCTAATATTACAGAAAAGAAAATTTTAATTATTGGAATAGGGGCTATTGGAAGTGTGATTGCCAAAACATTTGTGAGGGGAGGATGCACAAAAATTGACCTAGCGGATTTTGATGTCAAGGAACCAGAAAATGTTTGCCGTTCAGAATACCTATTTAATTTGGGGTTGAACGATAAGGTGGATGAACTTTCAAGAATACTTACTGCAATATCTCCATTTGTTGAGACTTCCACAGTTAATAAGGATTACTTCCAAACTATAGTAAAGTTGTTTTACAAAGAGAAAAGCTATCGAAAAACCTTTATTTCTGAATTAAGCAAATATGACATAGTAGTAGATTGTACAACAGATGATGATTTAATGTACATTTTAGACGAGTTGTCTGTAAATTGTACCATAATTAGTATGTCAATCACAAATAAAGCTAAGGAGCTAATAGCGGGTTTCCATCCCAATTCTTATCGCTTCTTTAAAAACCAGTATAACGATATTTTGGAGAATGATTTAGAAGACTTATATAATCCTACCGGTTGTTGGAGTCCAACGTTTAAAGCATCGTATAATGAAATAGACTTTCTAGTCCAATACGCAATTAAACACATAAATTCAGTTTTTGCAGAGAACAGGCAGAAAAATAATTTCGTTGTAAAACCAAAAAAGAAGGGTTCTATTAATTATTATATAGAAGAGTATTGAGAGTGGTAAAAACATACGATGGATTAGACTTAATATTCTCGGAAGTCCTGCTTAATAAAATAGGTCGTTTAGGTATGCAACATCACCCAAATGAATTTGGGGGATTCCTGGTTGGAAAATATTCCGAAGATTTTAAAAAATTATATGTTGATGACTTTATTCTTCCAAAAAAGTACAAGGGACATCGCTATACATTTGAGAGAAGTACAATCGGATTAGAAGAACAATTAGAAAAATTATTTTTAGAAAAAAATCAATATTATATTGGTGAATGGCACACTCATCCTGATAATTCAATAAACTATAGTCAAACGGATTTAATTGCTATGAGGGAAATTGCTCAATATGGCAAAGTCACAATTTTAAATCCTGTACTGTTGATATTAAGTATTTCCAAATTAAAAATAAACGCATACAAATTTTATATTTATAAAGATAAAACACTCTTGGCTTATGACTAAAATAGATTTAAAATTACTTTTTGGTGGACTCCAAAATCAAATGATTGCACAGTTAAATACAAATAGAGATTTTATAACGCATCCGGGATCCAAAGGAGATTCATTGGAAAATGCGTGGATAGAATGGTTGCAAAAATATTTACCAAATAGATATAGTGTTGATAAAGCAATTATAATTGACAGTAAAGGAAACACAAGTCATCAAATAGATATAGTTATCTATGATAATTGGTTCACTCCGTTTATTTTTTCTCAAAATGGATTTCACTATATTCCCGCAGAGGGTGTTTATGCAGTTTTTGAGGTTAAACCTGATATTTCAGCAAGTTCAGAAGGTATAAATAACATACAATATGCTGCGGAAAAAATTGAAAGTGTTAGAAAGTTGAAAAGAACTACAACGAGTATTATAAGTGTTGGTCAAAAACAGAGCCCAAGAGGGTTGACAAAAATAGTCGGTGGCATATTGACCTCGACTAAGTCGGGATCAAGAAAAAACAATCAAACTTTAAATAAACACTTAAAGGCACAAGTAGGTTTGAAAAGTATAGATTTTGGATGTATAGCAGACTATGGAAGTTTTTTTATTGATTATGAAGGAGAAGAAGATCACGAGATTTCGGATATTGAAAAGAGATATAAAGATTTCTATATGAAAAGGAAGGTAAATGAAATTCATTTCAGTAAAGTTGAAAATTCAATGGTATCTTTTTTTCTTCAACTAACCCGTTATCTTCAGCAATCAATAGGAACTGTTGCGGCTATAGATTTACAGGCATACTCCAATTCAATTAATGAGGAGATCGACAAAGAATTATAAGGTTATATTCAAAAAGGTCCTCTTTCTCTAGGTCCTTTACTAGAAACCTTCCATTGGGCATTCTCTTTAATCAATTTAAAAACACCAGGCTTCTCGTCAAAGGAAGTATTGTATTTAACCCAGGCTGTTTCGCCATCGACATTTTCATCTAAGATTTCTACGGTGACTTCTTTGTTATTTTCCGGTACCATATCTTGAATCATCAATAGCCCGATATAACCATCGGTAGTAGTGTGCTTTTTCATAGTGCTATTATCCTTTTCGTAGAAGCTTTTTAGAACCATTCTTGCGGTATCAGCAGGTGAAAGGTCCTTATTCTGAGAACAGGAAATAAATAAAAGTACGACTGAGAAAATGAATATTCTTTTCATAACAGTATCAGTTTGGATTATTAATATATTTATGTGATATTTTCAATTCAATATTACGTTCGCCATCTTTTTCGTTCAGTTCCAAAATCGCCCTACGATCATTGGATAATGAAAACTTGGGCATCACATAAACGAATCGTACCGTTTCATTTTCTGCAATTTTAGCAGGAAAATTATACTTAAAAAGGGGTTCTTGATTCAGCCGCTGTAACGATTTCCTTTTTCCTTTTTGTCTTGTTTCAACTGAGAGCTTCAAGAAATTCAAATCATAATCCAAAGTAGAATTATTCTCAACCTGAATAACAAAGTAGAGGGCTGACTTATCAAAAACAATATTTTCAACACTTAAAAAGATGCCTTCGTTCTGTTTCTTAATCCGTCCGATGTGTTGTTTTCTGTCAAGGAGATAAGTACAGAATTTCTCATAGTAATACTCTCCAAAATCAACACTTTTCTCAGAAGTTTCAGTCTGAATTGAATCCTTCCCTTTTGGTTTTTCATTCCCAATGCTACTGGATGTCGGAAAGAAATAATTAAGCTTTGAAAGCTGCTTTTTATACCTTACAATATACGAAAAAATTGAGCCATTTCTATTGACTACCAGAAGATTACTTTCTTTTCCTGGCTTTGCTTGTAGCAGTCCGAAATACTGTTCCTTTTCACGATTGTAAGTAAACACAAAATTATCTGAACCTGTTATTCCTTGTCGAATGGGTTCAGGGAAAAAGAGTGCGACGTTTTTGGTATCATTGGCATAGATAGTATCCAGATTTTTAGTTGTTTGCGCTGAATCTTGCGCAGTGCAAGGTCGAGATGCAAAACTGCAAATTAATATAGCTGATATTAAAATAAATGTTCTCATAGCTTTGGTTTTAGAATTAGTTTGTAGTTGTTCAATACGGTCACTTTTATTTTGCGATTTCTACGTTTAAGAACCTTAGTTATCCCGCTAACTTGCGGAACAGATGGGATGTTGATATCATCAATAATATCACTCAGAACTTCGTTGGTTGCCTCAGCGCGAAAATTGTTTTCAACATAAATTCCTTCACTGCCATCTTGCAAATCGAATGCTTTAAGCTTTGTGGGATGATGATTGATAATTTCAATTTCAATCAAAGCCCGATTAGGCTGAAATCTTATGAATCCAAATACAAGAGTATTCTTTGGCATCATTTTACTGTTGATTGTTGCAGCTTTGGTTAGTCGCATTCTCAATCTCGTATTCGCCTGTACAATTTGGTCGCCATCGACCACCGCGTAAATAGTTTCGTCTGTATTTCCGATTATTGAAATCTCATTAGGTCTGGGGGAAGCAGCAAAAAACAATTGATGTTCCAATCCAAGTTCTTTAGCTTGAATTTTTTGTTCTGTCTTGATTTCGGCAGAATCAATTTGTTTTTTATCATTTCGAATCAATTTATTTTTTCCGAAGTTTTGATGTCGTTTCCCAGAGTATTGGATTTTACCGGAGCTGTAAATACTATCTACAATGCGTTCTTTTTCGCGTTGTGGTAAGTGGGCATCGTAAAACCCCAAAGAATCAATCAGTTTTTCATTATAGATGCTAGGCGCGTTGGTCTCGCGAACCTCTTTAAGGTCATTAATAGCATCCAATTTTGAATCATACTGTTTTTGGTTTTCTTTCAAATCTGGGATCAAGGTTTGCTTAAGGTTCTCATTTTCACTTTTGTCATCTCCAATAATCATCATAGAATAGGAAACAAGGAAAATGAAAATCACAGCCAATACTGCAGCAAAGACTATTTTATTTTTTTCTATTTTCATTTTGAATTTTTTTTAACGTGTTTTCGAAGTAATCGGTAATCAATAATCCGTGTGGATTGTTGGGGAAGTTTCGGTCAACCATGATCAGGTTTCCTGTGGAAATCAATTCATAAGTGTCGGTTATGGTGCCTCTGTTGATTTCAAAGATGGTGGTCGTCGTGAAACTATATTTTCCATCAGCTTCATTTAATTCGGTATCAATTCTGAGCACTTTTTGAACCAGCGAGTATTGTAATAATCGGTTATAGACACCATCCGCTTTTTTCTGACGATAGAGATTGTCCACTGAACTATTCCCTAGCCAAAGCGCTTTTTTTAAATTTCGTTCATAGTTGCTCGCATCAATATTATAGAAGTAATTGTGGAACTGCTCTAAATGTGCCAATGCTTCTACAGCGAAATTTTCCTTCTGAGAAACAAGCTTCAACGGAATGATACTGCCATCGGTATTTATGGCAAACGCATAATTGAGCGCATTTTTATTGGTAGTAAAAGCCATCCAAAGTGAAAAGGTGCTGGATAATAATGCACAAACAATAACGGCTAAAACGATGAGTCGGTTTAATTTTAGGATCTCATAGATATTTCTATACGGAGTTTTCATTTGAATTGGATTAGCTATTAAACAATCTGAGCGTGAACGATGTGGCACGGCTGTATAATTTGAATTTTAGAAATACTATAAAAAAAACTGAGCCCAGCTGTATCACTGGAGCAAAAAAACCTTGTCCTGCATCAGTTCCAAACAGGTTAGGCCAAAAATTGGTATTGATCTCCGTATAAATGGCATTGATAAATATGTTGACCAAAAAGAATGCTGGCACCAGCATATAAACCGCCGCATATAACTTGAAAAATGAATAAGCAAGCGATCTGAATTTTTCAAATACGGCCAAACTAATGACCAATGGAAAAAACGCTTGCATAATTCCTAATAGAAAATAGCGTTCTGCTAAAAACAACGGATAAATAAATAAATCCAAAATCCAAAGAAAAAAGCTTATTATAAAAGCCAATATCTTGAAGCCATATAATGGCGTTATTAAGGCTTCATATAGAAGTGTCATAGCGGCTTGTGCGGCTTCTATGAAATTGACATCTTCTTCTATAGGGAGGTCTTGCATTTGCAATGGAAGTAGAGCAGGAGCGGTGGCACGATATTGCCCTTCAATTGCGACCAGGATGCCATCAAAGAATCCTAATACTTGCGTTGAAAATATGACCAATAGGACTATTGCAAAGTTTTTAGCAAGTTCTCCTGGGGTCAATCCCCAACTATAGCCGTCCTTATCGGCAACGCCTTCATTATATTTTTTGAGAATATTGACCAAAAAAAACAAGACGGCAAGTGTCTTCATTCCTGCAATGGTATATTGTGAGAAACTACTATTCTGTATCGTTTGGAAAACAGTATCGATATATTCCAATCCTATTCCTAAAATGAAAGTTGCGGTCATCTCTAATATTCGGTTTCGCGGTTATTAATTTTGTCCTGCATGTTTCTGAATGAAATGATATCCCTGTAGCGCTTTGTTTTGGTGGTAATGTTGGAAACCATTTCCATAGATTCCAATTCTTTTTCTTTTAGAATTGCTGTACGTTCCGCATCGGTCATTTTCAGATAATCGCTCGATAGAATTTCGTCTATAAAATCGAGTGTATTTAAAGAGTTTTCAACAATCGTAGTAAAGGATTGTGACACCCTTGATACTTCATCAGGTTTTATAAAAGGACTGTCCAAAATATCTCTCAGGTCATTTTGCATCACATTAATCAGACGTTGGTTGTTCCTTCCAATTTCTCGAACAGCTTTTAATTGTCTGACCACATCGTTGACCTTTTCAATGTTATCTTTTTGAGTTTTTAAAAACTCAACGGTCTTGATAATATTTGCGGTCTGCTTCCCGGATTCTATCAGTTGTTTTACCAAGCTGATAAAATTGGTGTTGTCGTAAGTGGGCATTCCCTGGCACGCAGCGCGTGCAGGCAATAAAAAAGAGATGATGAGTATGATTATCAGCGCTGCTGATTTTGTTTTACCCACAACCTTTCTATTGTTAAAATTTTCCAGAATTTTCGTTGTGTTTTTCATAGTATTAGGATTTAGAAGTGAATTCCTTTATAGCCAATTCCATATTATTGGTCTTTTCATAAATGGCCATTATGGCCGCGTTTTCCTGTCCATCTGTTAGATAGGCGGCATAGACTTCTTTGGGAACTTCAAGCCTAAAAATGTTGCTTTCCTTTCCGATTTTGATGAACATCTCAGTATATTTCCGCGCACCGGAAAAATTGTTCTTGATTGATTTTAACTGGTTCAGATCGTGGCTTGAAAGGTTGAGTCTTTTAACTAATTCAGTATAGCCCTTTTCATTGTTCAGACTGTAAATGACCTGTGTGTTTTCAAGAATGCTCGCAGAGGTAGAATTATTTGGAAGCTGATTGATGGATTGCAGAATAATCCCGATAGCTCCATTTTGTTTGCGTATGGCCTGGTAATAGAATTCTACACTTTCCAGAACGTTATCGAACTTTAATTGTTTGGCAAATTCATCGAACAGGATGATGCCTTTCTCAGCTCGATTTTTCCATATAGTTCGTTGGATCGCTGATTTAATCAGCTTCAACATTACGGAAAGGATTTCTTTGTTGTCCTTGACTTCATCGAGTTCAAAAACGATCAAGCGCTTATCCTCGATTTTGTAAGTCTGGTCTTCACTGACTTCAAATAGAAAACTATAGAGACCATCACCAACATATTCAGACATGACGTGCAAAAAGCTTGTGACGTTAAAATAGTCGGGATGGATTTTAAGAGTTTCCAGTAGATCTTCCTGGTTCTTTTCTATAAAATTGTAGAAGCCTTCCAAAGAATGGTTTTCTGAAATGTTATCGTAATAATGACGCAATATTTTTTTGATGGAAACCGATTGTGCCTTGGTCACTTTTAAATCTGATGCGAACAGTTCAAACAGGAACACCGATAGATCTTCGAGACGTTCTGGTGCCAGGTCAGATATATCGCTGATATAAAATGGATTTATCCCC
>NZ_JBMDWE010000063.1:0-10655 GCF_053579655.1 Gelidibacter sp.
CCGCGCGCTTAGCAGCGCACTACGGATTTTTGTTTCCTGCAAACCTTCAAGTCTGCGACTTGGGTTTTCCGGAAACAAAAATCCCAATGTCTTCAACATTGGGATTCTGCTTGATGTGGTCCATACTGGATTCGAACCAGTGACTTCCACGTTGTCGACGTGACACTCTGAACCAGCTGAGTTAATGGACCGGCTACTTATAAAAAAAGTCCATACAATGTATGAACTTTTGTGGGCGATGAGGGGTTCGAACCCCCGACCCCCTCGGTGTAAACGAGGTGCTCTGAACCAGCTGAGCTAATCGCCCTGTTATGGGTGTGCAAATATAGTTTAGTTTTTGATATCTCAAAAGCTTTTTTGAAAAAAATTCAAAAATTTTTAAATAATTTCTGCAACAACAAACGTACTGCCACCAACATAAATAACATCTAACTTCGTAGCATGTTGTTTCGCAGCACTTAAGGCTTGCTCAACGCTATTATATGACTCTCCAAAAAATCCATTCGAAATGAAAATATTTTTTAAATCATTTGCGTCAAAACCTCTCGGGATATTCGGTTTGCAAAAATAGTAGGTCGCTACCTTGGGCAATAAAGGTAAAATAGTCGGAACGTCCTTATCATTTACAACTCCAAAGACCATGTGTAGGTGTTCATACTGTTCTTTTGCTAATTGCGCCATGGCGTATTGTAAACCTTCTTTGTTGTGCCCCGTATCACAAATAACCTTTGGTTGCTCCTGAAGAACTTCCCATCGTCCGTGTAACCCGGTGTTCTTGATCACATTTTTGAAACCTTCAACAAGGGATTCCTCTGAAATTTCAAATCCTCGCTGTTGAAGAACCTCTATTGTAGAAAGAACCGTCTTTCTGTTTTTTATCTGATAATCGCCTTTTAAATCACTTTGATAGTCTTTTTCAACTTCCTGTTGATCTGCGAACTGAATGTTGGCATGACGTTCCTTGGCTATTTCTATAAATATAGCCTCAGTTTCAGGCTGAGTCTCCCCTATTACAACCGGAACATTCGATTTTATAATACCGCCTTTTTCAAAAGCGATGGCTCCTAATGTATTGCCTAAAAATTGAGTATGGTCCAATCCTATGTTGGTAATAACGGATACTTCGGATGTAATGACATTGGTGGAATCTAATCGTCCGCCCATACCTACTTCCACCACTGCAATATCAACTTTTTCCTTGAAGAAATAATCAAACGCCATACCCACCGTCATTTCAAAAAAAGATAACGAATGGGTTTCAAAAAAGGCTTTATGTTTTTGAATAAAATCCACCACAAAGGCTTCGCTTACTTCTTTGCCATTGATTTTAATCCGTTCTCTGAAGTCTTTTAGATGTGGAGAAGTATAAAGTCCAACCTTATAGCCAGCCTCTTGTAAAATGGACGCCAACATATGGCTGGTGGAGCCTTTTCCGTTGGTGCCAGCTACATGAATGCTTTTAAAATTGTTTTCGGGATGATGAAGATGTTCTATTAATTGCAATGTATTGTCAAGGTTAGCCTTGTAAGCCGTTTTACCTTGATTTTGATACATTGGTAACTGATTAAACATCCAGTTGACAGTATCTTGATAAGTCATTTTATTGGGTAACGCTAAAATCGATTTTCACAAACCCTATTTGAGTAGAGGGTGCTTTAGGATCTGCTGGCCATTTATAAGTCAACGCCGTTTTTCGAGCAGCTTCATACAAACATATGTTTCCTGTAGTTCCTTTTTTACCAGGAATAGCATTCACGACGCGTCCATCTCTATTCACATGAATTTCAACAACCACACGACCTTCTTCATAACAATCCGGAACTACTTTACCATTAGAAGGTGTTCCTCTTCCTCTCAATCCATAACCGGTTCCGCTACCACCACTTCCTGTACCTGGTTGTCCAAAATAACTTGGTGCATAGGGATCGCCATCCAATTGACCTTTATCTCCAGGCTTATTGTCGTCACCTTCACCGCCAGAGGCTTTACCATCTGATTTTTTAACGCCTCCAATCAATGCATCGAGTTTTGCTTTTTTATCAGCTTCTTCTTGTCGTTTTTTCGCTTCGGCTGCTTCTTTGGCTTTTTCTGCACGTTCCACCTCGGCCTTTGCATTGGCATCAGCTTTTGCCTTGGCATCTGCAGCTTCCTTTTGCTTTTTCATAGCAATGGCTTCTGAATTGTCGGCTGTCAATACTTTTTCGGCAGGTTGTTCTGATTTTTTAGGCTCCGCTTTTGTTTCTTCAACTTTTGTTTCCTTAACAACAGGCTCCGTAACAACTTCTTTGGGTTCAGACTTGATAGGCTCTAAAGGTTGCACTTCGCCACTACCCACGTCTGAAGTTCCAAAATTAACTGCAACGCCATATTCCAAAGGCGGATCCATATATGGAAGAGCACCAACAACAAATAACAACAATACCAAAATCACCACAATTAGTGAGGTGATTTTTGCCGAATTGCGTTCGTGTTTGGTTTCTAAAAACTTCATATTAATTAGGCTTTACGGCCAAAATGACTTTAAATTTATTTCTATTTGCAATGTCCATCACTTTTACAACATTTTCAACCGCTACTGATTTTTCAGCTCTTAAAACGATGGTCGGTTCTGTTTGATTGGCCAGTAAGTTTTTTAACTCAAGTTCCAAAACACTTTCGCCAACCAGCTTTTGATCGATATAATAGTTTAAATCCTTGGTAATACTTACGGCAACCGATTGTTTATTCTCCGTTTTTCCACCTGCTTTGGGTAACAGAATGTCAATAGCATTTGTGGTTACCAAAGTTGATGCCAACATAAAAAATATCAATAACAAGAAAACAATATCGGTCATGGACGACATATTGAATTCTGGTGTTACTTTATTTCTTCCTCTTATATTCATAGATACGACTTACTCAAAATTATCATTAATATTTTTTTTAGATGCAATTATCAACAATTCTAGTCGACCAATCCAATTACTGTCGACCGCCAACTGAAAACTGCCAACTGAACTAAATCGGTTCGTTCAAATGATCTAAAAACTCTAATGAATTGGCTTCCATCTGATAGACGACTTTATCCGTCTTAACCACCAAATGATTATAGAACATAAAGGCGACAATACCCACTATTAATCCACCAACGGTTGTGGTCATTGCCGTATATAGCCCGTCGGCCAGCAATTTAATATCAATTTGACCGCCAGCATTAGCAATTTCAAAGATGGATAAGATCATCCCAATAACAGTTCCTAAAAAGCCAATCATTGGACCAACACCAGAAATAGTTGCGAGAACACTAACGTTGCGCTCCAATTCATAAACTTCCAAACGTCCAGCGCTTTCCAGAGCCGTTCCAATATCATCCAAAGGTTTCCCAATACGGCTGATTCCTTTATTGATCAATCTTGAAACTGGCGTGTTGACTTGAGCACAAAGAATTTGCGCCGAGTCTATTTTACCATTGGACACGTGATCCTTTATCTGGTTCATGAAATTGGAATCTATTTTGGAAGCTGCCTTAATAGCGAATAGCCTTTCGAAATAAATATAAATGGCAAATACCAACAACACAAACAAGACGGCAATAATAACCATTCCTGCCGTTCCTCCACTTGCAATCAATTCAATTATGGATAATGTTTTCTCTACTGATTCACCATCAGGAACAAGTTCCGTTCCATCTTGAATAGCACTCTGTAATATCATATTTATAATCATTAAAATTTATATAACTAGTGTATAACGTCTAATACTAGGCTTAAGTATGTATTTAAAAAATAATTTGTCTTGTAAACATAAAAACTACGGCACCTGCCAAGAATCCGATCAATGCTAACCAAGAGATTTTTTTAAGGTACCAAAAGAAATCTATCTTTTCCATACCCATAGCTACAACTCCTGCAGCCGATCCTATGATTAACATACTTCCTCCTGTTCCTGCCGAATAAGCTACAAAATGCCATAGCTCATTATCCATAGGCTCAGAAAACATTCCTAAACTAGCCGCCACCAATGGCACGTTATCAATAACTGCTGAGGCAACTCCTAGCAATAGTACCACTAAATCGGAAACACCTTCATGGTGTAATTCTGTACCCAACATTGGCATGGTATCTTGTAATGAGGTTGCGAATGTGAATAAAATCCCTAAAGATTCTAAAGCAGCTACGGCCATCAATATTCCAAGGAAGAATAAAATACTTGGCAATTCAATTTTTGCCAAAGATGAATGTACAGGACTGTGATGAGCATGGATATCTCCTTCAGCCGAATCTGGAGTGGTCATACTAAAATTTCTTCTACTATAAACTTCGGCAAATATTGCCACAATACCAAGAGACAACATCATCCCGACATAAGGAGGCAAGTGCGTTATTGTTTTAAATACTGGCACGAATACAATCGCTCCAAGACCTAAATATAACATCGTGGCACTGTATTTACTTTTTGGTTGTTCGTCAATTAAATCTTCATCATCTATGGTTAAATTTCCTTTAAACACAGGAAGGAATGACGCTATAAGTGCTGGAACGGCCATACAGATTAAGGAAGGCAAGAACAAATACACAAATAAATGGCTTGAAGTTACTTTTTTACCAATCCAAAGCATGGTGGTCGTCACGTCGCCAATTGGAGACCAAGCACCTCCAGCATTAGCAGCAATAATGATAAGACCTGCATACCACAAACGCATATCTCTTTCTTTTACAATTTTTTGAAGAATGGAAATCAATACAATTGTTGCAGTTAAGTTGTCAATAATTGCAGAAAGTGCAAAAGCTAAAATGGAGAAAATCCATAGAATTTTTGTTTTTTTCTTGGTTTTAACAAAGCCTTTTATGGTTGAGAACCCATCAAAATAATCAATAATCTCAACGATGGTCATTGCTCCCAATAAGAACACCAAGATCTCAGCCGTTTTTCCTAAATGGTGAAGCAAGGTGTTTTCCATATAGCTCATTTTACTCGCCGCTGGATTTTCTAAATTCTCTACCGGCAAACTGGCAAAGCCCTCAACCAAACCATGATTGGCAGAATCAAACCAATTGGGAAAGCTCTCCAATCCTAAAGAAATCAAAGCCCAAGCGATAGCCATCATGACCAAAGCTGGAATAAGCTTGTCAATTTTAATGCTATGCTCTAAAGTAATGGCTAAATAACCAATCACAAATACCAATATAATTGCGGTTTCCATAAATAAAATATTAAGTTGATTAAATGCTATTCTTTACGCGGTTTCGCTTACGCCTGTTTTACCTTTATTTTTAATTTAAACTCCTTCGGTTATTTTTTGATACTGTTTTCTATGTTTTCAGAAATAACACCTTTCAATTTGACCCTTCTTTTCCATAAAATTAGCAAATACTCTAACCACAGCGTATTTCCTTTTATCTGTTTTGACAAAGGCAACACACATTCATATTTAAACCGTCATGCATAGGGATACATCTTTCTGACAGACAACTGCATAAAGAAGGAGCAACCAATAAACTTGTCGTTCAGGTTTTCCGATTGTATTGCAATTACAGATTGTTTTTCTTCGCAGTTATGAAGTAATTCTGTCATTCGATGATGTTCATTCTAGTTGGTTAAGTTAGATAATACGCTAAAAAATTGACTTTTTATCTTATATTCTGTAACAAATATAAAAAACTATAAATCTCTTTGAATTAAATTCACCATTATTTTACGAATAATAAATTTTACCCGAGCTGTGATCATGTAAAGCACCTGTCACACTGCTCAAACAATTGGTTTCATTACGGTGTTTTAACACGCCTAAAAACGCAAAAATGAGCGCTTCTTTAAACTCTATTATAGGGTTTTCAGGAATAACGATAACACTCTTGGTTTTTTCAGAAACGCGCTCCATCAAAAACGTATTGAATGCACCACCTCCAGTCGTTAATACTGACGTTTTACTTTTAGATTTGATTTCGTTAGAAATTTGAATGGCTATGTGCTCAACAAATGTTCTTAAAATATCTTTGGTGCTTAATTGAAACGAATCAATCAATGGAAAGATTTCTGATTTAACCCATTCCAATCCTAATGATTTTGGATAATGGGATTTATAATAGCTTAAAGCATTCAGCTCTTGCAACAAAAGTTCATTAACTGCCCCTGATTTCGCGATTTTCCCACCATTATCATAGTCAAATCCTAAGTTTCCCACATAATGATTGAGGACGATATTGGCTGGGCAAACATCATAAGCAATCCGTTGTCCCTTGTGTTCAAATGAAATATTTGCAAAACCACCCAAATTAAGGCAATAGTCATATTTAGAGAACAAAAGCCGATCGCCAATAGGTACTAATGGCGCGCCTTGACCGCCCAGAGCAACATCTTCAACCCTGAAATCACAAACCACAGTTTCCTTTAAAATCGTTGCTAGTTTTGGTAAATTCCCTATTTGATAAGTCAGTCCAATTTCTGGTTGATGCAATGCTGTGTGACCATGAGAACAGATCGCATCTAAATTAACTAGCTTGTGTTTTTGAATAAACTGACGGATTGCATCTCCTATAAAACTGGTATACTCTTCATCCAATTGGACTAATTCTAACTTAGTAAATGTTACCAGGTTTCTTAGTTTCTCAACCCAATCAGATGGGTACGGACAGGTTTCGGCCTCCAATATTTTAAATTCCCAACCCTCCGAACAGGTGAAAGTGCAATGTGCTATATCTAATCCATCCAAGGACGTGCCTGACATAACTCCTATTACGTTGTAGTGATTTTTGTTCATAGCCGTAAAAATAGCTATTCAAATTGATAAAATACTAGTAAAACCTTATATTTGGATTCGTTTTTTAATAAATCAATAATTACCTTATAACATGGATTTTACGCTAACTGAAGAACATAAATTGATCCGTGACGCTGCACGTGATTTTGCCATTACTGAACTCCTTCCAGGTGTTATTGAACGCGATAACAAGCAAGTGTTCCCAAAAGAACTGGTTAAAAAAATGGGGGATCTAGGCTTTTTAGGGATTATGGTAGATCCTAAATATGGTGGAAGCGGCATGGATGCGATTTCTTATGTATTGATTATGGAAGAATTATCCAAAATCGATGCTTCAGCGTCCGTCATTGTTTCTGTAAATAACTCTTTAGTATGTTATGGTTTGGAAGCTTTTGCCAGCGAGGAGCAAAAACAAAAATATCTTACTAAACTGGCAACTGGAGAGTATGTGGGCGCCTTTTGTTTGAGTGAACCAGAAGCTGGAAGTGATGCGACTTCACAGACAACGACAGCGATAGACAAAGGTGACCATTATGTCATTAACGGCACCAAAAACTGGATTACCAGCGGTGGACGTGCCGATGTGTATTTGGTAATTGCCCAAACGGACAAGCACAAAGGTTCTCACGGTATAAACGCCTTCATTCTTGAAAAAGGGATGCCAGGTTTTGATATTGGTCCAAAAGAAGATAAATTAGGTATTAGAGGAAGTGACACGCATACCCTTCAGTTCAATGATGTGAAAGTTCCTAAGGAAAACAGAATTGGCGAGGACGGCTCAGGATTTCGTTTTGCCATGAAGACACTGTCTGGCGGACGTATTGGTATTGCAGCGCAAGCGTTAGGAATTGCTGCGGGGGCTTATGAATTGGCATTAAAATATTCCAAAGTACGTAAAGCTTTTGGCACCGAAATTTGTAACCATCAAGCCATCGCATTTAAATTGGCCGATATGTACGTCGATATTGAAGCGGCGCGTCATTTAGTAATGAAAGCCGCTTGGGATAAAGATCAAGGTAATAATTATGACGTTTCAAGTGCAGTGGCAAAATTATTTGCCTCCAAAGTGGCTATGGAGCATACCGTTGAAGCGGTTCAGATTCATGGTGGAAACGGTTTTGTTAAAGAATATCATGTGGAACGCTTGATGCGCGATGCGAAAATCACACAGATTTATGAAGGCACTTCAGAGATTCAGAAAATTGTGATTTCACGAAATCTTATTAAGGAATAATTTTTCTTTAGATATTATTTACGGAAGACTCAACTTAGATTGGGTCTTTTTTTTGTTTTATCAGATGGGTTCTCCATAGTATTTAGCACTAAACGAATGTCACTATAGCTATATTTATCATCCAGCTGACGTTTTAAATCGGTTAGATTCTCAAACGTATGTTTTGGGATGAGTTCAGTGAGTTCTTTAAAATGTTCTTCAGAAATCAAATCCTTTACATCAACTTCTCCAGTAACGACAAATTTAGATAAATGACCAAAGATGGTTGTTTCCACAAGTTCACGTTCTGCAGCAATTTCAGCAATCGTTTTGCCTGATTGGTATAATTCTAATGATATTTTGTCGGATTCGCCTTTAGCGATTTTCTTCTTTGGTTCTGGCCGCTTTTCAAATTCGATGGTATCATCAGTTTCAATGTCATTTTCTTCACAATAGGCTTTGATGACCTCCAAAATCTGATCTCCATATTTCTCTACACGGACTTTTCCAAAACCATCGATTTCTAAAAGTTGCTTTTTAGTAATAGGTAGCACTTCACAGATCTCATACAATCCTTTTTGAGTGAAAATCTGATAGTGCACAAGGCCATTTTCATTCGCAATCTCATTCCGCAATTCTCGTAATAATTCAAATAATTCAATATTGATCGTACCATCAATCACCGAAGATCTGGTCTTTTTGGGTTTATCTTTAGTCAAGAATACCGACTTGGCTCGTAACTCCAAAAATTTCTGAGTAGAAAATCCTTCTGCCAATCCATTAAAATAAGACAATTTAGCCGCCAATAATTCTTCTATGACGTCCAGGCTTTTAACGAGATCAGTTTCAATGGCTTTATTGTCGGTAGAATAATTGAAAGACTTTAAGGTGTCCATGACACATTTTTCGGTTTCGGTTTTGAAATAAGCAATGGCCTTTTTAAACCGATCTTGAATAGCAGTATTAGTTTCAGGTAAATCATCAGCATCAGCGATTTGTTTTAATTGTACATTAAAACCATTACTAACCTTTAAGAGATTTGTAATCCCGTCTTTCATGGTTATCAAAGGTAATTCTACATTCCCTTGAACACTGCCTCTATTTTTATAAAAGATGTCCATTAAACGATTAGCTGGATATAAAAACTCGTAAAAATCGAAAATCTCTTGAATGGACTCCAATTGAAAAGTTTTTCGAGCTGATTGTAGTGTGTTTTCATCAGGTTGGTTCTCCGCCGATGTTTTAGTAAATGAACTCACCTGTTGGTCATTGATAATTTGGCTCGAATCAATCTTACTTTTTAAAATCAGACCTTCTAAAGATTTACATCGGCTTAACGCCACATAAGTTTGTCCATGTGCAAATGCACCTTGAGCATCTACAATGGCCTTTTCGAATGTTAGACCTTGACTTTTATGTATGGTAATGGCCCAAGCCAAACGCAACGGCATTTGGATAAAGGAACCTATTTTATCTTCTGTGATGGCTTTCGTTTCAGGATTTACAGAATAATTAATATTCTCCCATTCTTCGGGCGTTGTCACAATATTAAACTCATCATCCGGACATTTTACGACCACTTCATCTTTATCCAACAAAATGACTTTTCCGATTTTCCCATTGAAGTAACGCTTTTCAGGAGAGCTATCATTTTTGATAAACATCACTTGCGCACCGACCTTTAATATGAGCTCTTCATTATTTGGATAGGCATGATCAGGAAATTTTCCTGACACTTTTGCTTTATACTTTTGTTCCTTGGAAGTTAAAGCTTCCAATTCAGCATTATTAACCTGTTCTGCACGATTGTTATGCGTGGTCAATGCAATATACCCTTCTTTCGGATCTGGTCTGAAATCCTTGATATAACGCTTATTCAATTCGTTTGCCGCAGCTTCTGAAAGCGTATTGTTTCTAATTTCGTTCAGAATCTCAATAAACTTGGGATTTTCCTGTCTATAAATATGTCGAAGTTCTATAGTAATGGCGTTACAGAGCTGATACGCATGACTACTGAAGAAATATCCTGTTTGATAATACGGTTTAAGAAGTTGCCATTCATTCTCTCTAATCACGGGCGATAGTTGCTGCAAATCTCCAATCATGAGCACTTGCACCCCACCAAAGGTTTTGTTTCTATTTCTGAAGCGCTTTAAGGTTCTATCAATACCGTCCAAAACATCAGCACGCACCATACTTATTTCATCAATAATTAATAAATCCATGGATTTAATAATATTGATTTTGGTTTTACTGAATTTTTTATTGAAGCCCGACGACTGACTTGTATCAGCGTCTGGCAAAATTGGACCAAAAGGTAATTGAAAAAAAGAATGAATGGTAACCCCTTTCGCATTAATTGCAGCAACTCCTGTAGGAGCCACCACCACAATGCGCTTTAAAGATTTATGTTTTAAATTATGAAGAAACGTGGTCTTCCCAGTACCGGCCTTTCCCGTTAAAAAAACGTTCTGATTGGTATTGTTTACAAAATCCCACGCTAACTCTATATCTTTATTTACTTCCATTATAAGCTATTTCTAACAGCATTTGAAAATACACAAAATTGACAAGTTTTCGGACATCTTTTAGATTTAAAAAATCATCTATATACTTATAAATTATTTGATATAGACGAAGTTACAAAACCATACAAACAAAAAAAGTCCCCAACAAATGAATGTTGGGGACTCTCAAAAAAGG
>NZ_JBMDWE010000064.1:0-10598 GCF_053579655.1 Gelidibacter sp.
CAAAATTACTCATAAATGTAGCTATGTATTGCTATTAATTGTAGTATGTGGATAAATTGTGAGTGTTGTTTTTGAAGTGAGAAGTTTGATTAAATAATTTTAAAAGCGTTAAAACCCATTGCATCAACGACCTCAACGTGGCAGAAATTTAAGAAGGTTATGGAGAACGTGTTCGCTCCGGAATAAGAGGGCTTTTTTAATTTATCATTTTCAACGATTCCGATACAAATGCGAGGATATGATAATAAATACAAGTTCTTAAAAATTTGTTAATAGAAAATGTAGGAGTTTGTGTTAAAATACAATATGTTTGAAGATAACTTGACAATTATAAATCCATGTTAAATATTGCACTTATAAATGCGCCGCGCTAATAGAGTTTAGCAGGAAGCGTATAAAAGAGTAACGTGCATTTTTTTTTTGAAATTTTAACCAGCCACAAAAATGGCACATTTGCTTTTGCTACAAAATAAAACTAATATTTCGACAAAGCCAAAAGTGAAATTTCTTGTCGACACACTCTTAAATATGACCGTAAAATAAATTATAGAATTCCATGTATTCCTGAAATTTTATAATAAAATAATGAATAAAAAGAAGAATATAAATATTAAAATATAGTGTTTTGCTTCGAAAATTTTTCTATGTAAGTAGTCTTGCGATTTTTAAACTTCAAAGAAGAAAAATGGAAACGTCTAAGATAAAAAGCGTGGTAGTTTCTTTTTGCTTTTGTAGTAGATTTTCACAAGAACGGCTTATACAATCAATGGGAATTAGCTGGCGCTAGTTTTTTTACATATAAGTGAATGGAAAACTTAAAACAACTAAAAAATAAAAAATGTCAGAAGTAATTAATTTAAGAAAAGGCGATAAAGTCGCAGTAGGATTTACAAATATTACCGTTGGTTTAGGATGGGAACCAAACGAAGGAACAGGGGGAACATTTGATTTAGATGTTTCAGCAATCATGATTGACGAAAAAAGAAAAATGCTAAACAAAGATTATTTTGTTTTTTATGGTAATTTAAATTCGCCTGATGGTGCATTAACTCACACAGGAGATGACCCAGACGGAAGTTCAAGTGATGGGGATGATGATGAATCTATCATTATTGATATAACAAAAGTTAACCCCAACGTTCAAGAAATTTTATTTGTTGTAACCATAGACGGAGCTGCAGATAAGAAACAGAATTTTGGACAAGTTAGAGATTCTTATATCAGACTAATTGATAACAATACCGGCAAAGAGGTAATGAAATATGAATTAGGAGAAGATTTTTCTATTGAAACCGGAATTGAATTTGGAAGATTATATAGAAGAAATAACGAATGGAAATTTGATGCTTCAGGAGTTGGATATCAAGAAGATTTGGCGTTCTTTTTAAGTAAATACTTTACAGGTACAATTCAAAAATAAATTAAACTATGCAAGAAGTAATAAACTTATCGAAAGGTCAGACCATAGACCTACGCAAAAATTCAAAAGGAGAAAGTGTTTATGATCTTTCCAAGGTAACCATTGGTTTAGGATGGGATGTTAGACAAAAACAAAGTGGTCTCTTAGGGAAGTTATTTGGTGGAAATAAGGAGGAAGAGTATGATCTTGATGCCATTGCATTTCTGTTAGATGAAAATGGAAAGGTTGCTAACCTCGGAAGAACTGTTCAGAAAAACGGCAGATCAGTTGGTTTATATGAAGGTGACGTAATTTACTTTAACTCTCTTCAACACCCATCAGGACATATATGGTTAACTGGGGATAATCGAACAGGTGTAGGAGAGGGAGATGATGAGCAAATCATTGTGAAATTGGATGCCTTAGACCAAAAATATAGTAAAATTCTTTTTGTTGTTTCTATTTATCAAGGAAGACAAAACAATCAACATTTTAGTATGGTTGAGAATGCTTTTATAAGAGCAGTTGATGCAAAAGGCAATGAAATTACTAAATATAGTTTGTCAGGCGATTCTTCGTTAAGTGGTATGTGTTCAATGGTATTTTCAGAAGTGTATCGACATAATGGGGATTGGAAATTCAGAGCTATTGGAGAACCATATCAAACCGACAATTTTGTTGATATTTTAAAGAAATATACTAACTAAAAATTAAACCTGAAATGAGAAGATTACCAGTATATCTATTATTAGACACATCAGGCTCAATGGGAGGAGAACCGATTGAAGCTGTGAAAAATGGTGTGCAAGTAATGATAAGCTCATTGCGTGGAAATCCACAAGCACAAGAAACTGCTTTTATTTCTGTCATTACGTTTGACAGTAGCGCAAATCAAATAATTCCATTAACTGATTTAGGTTCTTTCCAAATGCGAGACATTCAAGCAACAGGAACAACTGCATTAGGAGAAGGCTTAAAATTATTGAGCAATTGTATTGATAACGAAATTACAAAAACAACACCTGAAACCAAGGGAGATTGGAAGCCATTAGTTTTTATTATGACCGATGGAATGCCTACGGATAATTGGCAAAGCGGACTCGCAGAATTCCAAAAAAGAAAGACAGGAATTGTTGTTGCTTGTGCTGCAGGAAGTGGAGCAGATACCAATATATTGAAACAAATTACTGAAAATGTAGTAGAATTAGCAACGGCTGATAGTCAAAGCATCGCTAAATTCTTTGCATGGGTAACGGCTTCTATTGGTGTTTCATCAACTAAAGTAGAAGATAGTGGGAAAGAAGTTATTGGCTTAAATGAATTGCCACCACCGCCATCTGAGTTGAATATAGTGGTATAAAACTAATATTAATGATGAGTAAATTCGGGTTTTCGTTTTCTTGGAAAAGACTTTTAGGAATAACAGGAGCAAAACAAAGCTTTGCTAGAAAGACTGGTGTGCCGACTTCAAAAGTCGGAGTCCAAAGAAAATTGGGGGCAATGATTTTAAAAACAATTTTTGGAAAATAAATTTAAAAATATAAAACATGAAAAGTTTAGAACAATTAAAAAAAGAACTTTTAGCTGATGGGATTATAGATGCCGTCGAGGTAAAAGAATTGAAAGAAGTTCTTTATGCCGATGGCGTAATTGATACAGAGGAAGCTGAATTCCTTTTTGAGATAAACGATGCTGTCTCTGGGAAGGACAATGATGCCAGTTGGGAATCTTTGTTTATAAATGCAATTACAAGCTTTTTATTGGAAGATGAAGCTTCGCCTGGTGAAATTGATGAAGAGGAAGCAGAATGGTTGTTTAAAAGAATAAAAGGAGATGGGCAAATTGACGAAATTGAAAAAAACTTATTATTAAATTTAAAGGATAAAGCAAAATCTTTTCCTGAAAACCTCGAATCACTTCTGAAATAATATGCGAAGATTACCAGTTTACTTTTTATTGGACACTTCAGGCTCTATGAATGGAGAGCCCATTCAGGCTTTAAACAATGCATTAAGTGGTATGATTCATTCCTTGCGTTCGGATGCCCAGGCATCCGAAACGCTTTGGATAAGCATAATTACTTTTAATTCGACAGTTACCGAATTGGTGCCATTAACAGAGTTGCCATTCTTCCAACTTCCTGAAATAACTGACCCAATTGGAGCGACTTTTACAGGTAAAGCTTTGGAAATGTTGTATACAAAAGTAAGTAGCGATATAAGAAAAGGGAATGAAAATCAAAAAGGGGATTGGAAACCTTTGCTTTTTTTAATTACAGATGGCAAGCCTTCCGATACTTTATTATATAGCGAGATGATACCTAAGATAAAGACACTAAATTTTGGTGTAATTGTAGGTTGTGCAGTAGGTGGTTTGGCTGATGATTCAAAATTGAAAGAGCTTACAGACAATGTAGTTCATTTAGCAACAGCCGACACTTCAACTTTAAAACAGTTTTTCCAATGGGTTTCAGACACAATAGAGCAAGGAAATAAAAGCATGGGTACAACTGATTCGGTGGCTTTGCCTCCCCCGCCAAAAGAAGTAGTCCAAGTGATATGAGTATTGTTCTACCAATTTTATTAAATGTGTTCATCGTTGGATTATTTCTATACTCTAAACTATTACCCTACAAAGACAAACTCAATAACCAATACCGAGGGCTTTTCAATTTTTTCAATAGTGTTTTTACCCCAGTATTAAATTTTCTAAAAAGATTTGTAAATCCTTTCCAGGTTGGACATGGTTTGTCGGTTGATATGGCACAAATAATTTTGTTGGTTTTACTTTTAATACTTCTAAATTTCGGATAGATGAGACTCGAACTACACTTTGGGGATATTACCGAATATAAAGAGGACTGTATTGTAAATGCAGCGTGTACTTCTTTATTGGGAGGCGGAGGAGTTGATGGCGCAATACATAATGCAGCCGGACCAGAATTGAAAGAGTTTTGTAAAACTCTTGGTGGATGCAAGGTTGGAGAGGCTAAATTAAGCCCAGCATTTAATTTGCCGTCAAAATTTATAATCCATACTGTTGGTCCCCGATTTTTATTTAAAAGTGAAGAGGAAATACAAGACTTGAAAAACTGCTATTTAAATTCTTTGAAAATCGCAAAGCAACAAAAACTTGAAACACTAGTATTTTCAAATATTTCAACAGGCGTTTATGGCTTTCCAAAAGACTTAGCCGCGAAATATTCTTTTGAAGTTATTACTAGTTTTTTAATGGAAAATGAATACCCCAAAAAAGTTATTTTATGTTGTTACGATATTGAAAACCTAGAACTTTATGCAAATATTTTAAAAAATAATTTATGAGAAGATTACCAATATATTTTTTAATTGATGTTTCCGAATCCATGGTTGGTGACCAAATTCAACAAGTAGAAGAAGGTATGGCAACAATCATTAAAACGTTAAAAACCGATCCAAATGCCATTGAAACGGTTTGGGTTTCAATTATCATTTTTGCAGGTCAAGCCAAAACACTTGTTCCCTTACAAGAATTGATAAATTTTTATCCGCCCAAGTTTCCAATTGGTAGTGGAACTTCTTTGAGTAAAGGTTTGGGACATTTAATGTATGAGTTAAGAAAAAACACAGTAAAAACAACACAAGAAGTAAAAGGTGATTGGAAACCTATTGTGTTTTTGTTTACGGATGGTGTACCGACTGACAATACAAAAAATGCAATTTCAGAATGGAAACTGGATTGGGCAAAAACTGCCAATTTAGTTGCTATTTCCTTTGGTAGCGAAACAGACACTGAGCAATTAAGTGAATTAACTGAAAATGTATTACATTTTAAAAACACAGATACCAACGCTTACAAACAGTTTTTTAAATGGGTAACAGACTCAATAAAAACAAGTAGCGAAAGTGTAGAAAACAATTCAACTGGATTTGAATTAGCCGATTTAGATGATAATACCTTATCTAAAATTGATTTATCTAAAAATAGGAATGCAAATATTGTTGATGATAATTTTGTAGTATTATCTGCAAAATGTCAAAACTCAAATAGACCTTATTTAATGAAATACAAAAGGCATATTTCATTAACCAACACAGGAGACATTGCAAAGGAATATAGATTGGTTGGTGCTTTCCAAGTTGATAACACCTATTTTGAATTATCTGATGAAACTGGTGCAAGTCAAAAAATAAACACCGAAGAATTATTAGGTGCACCTACTTGCCCTTGTTGTGGAAATCAATTTGCATTTGCTGCCTGCCAATGCGGAAAATTACATTGTATAGGTAATGAGGAAGTTAGTACGTGTCCTTGGTGTGGTAATGAAGGAACTTATGGATTTGGAGAAGGTGGTGGTTTTGATGTAAATAGAACTCAAGGGTAATTTATGGAAACAAAAGCATACATAGAAAGCCTATTGAAAGGAAAAGGTATTGAAGTCAATACAAATAGGCATCAATTACTAATAGATTTTGCAAATAATCCAAATATTACAGAATTGGTGAATAGCATCTTTGACAATCACGCAAACATTATGACAAATTGGAAAATTAAAAATAGAATCGCAGACATTCAAGCGCAACATATTGTGATTCCAAATGCTAAAGAGTTAGTTCCATATTCTGCCAAAATTGATTTTACAGCACTTAATTTAAACGATTTGATCTCAGCGGACTTTGAAGGTCTAGAGAGTTTTGGCTTAAGTTTCAATAGAGATACAGATACTATTGAAGGAACTCCGAGCCAAAGTGGAGATGTTAAGTTGCGGTTTTTTTATAAGGTTGATGGTGAAGACGAAACAACTTCACTAAACGAAAAACTAATCTCTTTGGTAATAAATCCAGACCCAAAAAGCTTGTGGAAGTTAATACCAAGTAATCAAGAACAGATTTTCGCAAAACCTGATGAAGTTTCTGTATTAGACAAATTGGGTGATAAAAATATAGTAATATCTTCAAAAAGAGGAAGAAGCCACGGAAAAGAAGGAACATCTAGAGATGATGATTTTTCTTTTAAATATTTTGAAAAAACGCAATGGTCATTAGTGGTTGTTAGTGATGGAGCAGGCAGTGCCTATCTTGCAAGAGCAGGTTCAAAAATTGCTTGTGATGCAGTTGTAGAGTATTTTGAAATAAATACAGATAGTGAACAAGAAATCAAATTAGAAATCCTAATAGACGAATACTCTAAGAATAAAACAGAAGAAAAACTTGCTGAAATAGAAAAGTTATCAAAATTCAACTTATGGCAAGCAAGTATTTTTGTTCATAATAAACTAAAAGAGTTTGCAGAGCAAACATTCTTTAAAAATCCAGAGCTATTCAATAATCCAAAAGCAAAAACCAATTTAGAATATTTTCATTCTACTTTAATTTTCTCATTATTTAAAAAACATGATTTTGGTTATGTAATTCAAACCTTTGGAGTTGGCGACTGCCCAATCGCAGTTATGAACACTGACAAAACCGAAACTACTTTACTGAATTGGCTTGATGTTGGAGAATACGGTGGTGGAACAAGATTTATCACTCAACCTGATATTTTTCAAAAGCAGGATGTAATGAGTACACGCTTCAATCTTAAAATAATAAAGGATTTCTCATACTTATTTTTAATGACAGATGGTATCTATGATGCAAAATTTGTTGTTGAAGCAAATCTTGAGAAACACGAAAAATGGCTAGAGTTTTTAGAGGATTTAAACGGTGAAAATGAAGGAAATGACAAAGTAGATTTTAATAAAGATAACAGTGAAATTTCAAATCAATTATCAAATTGGATGGACTTCTGGAGTGCAGGAAACCATGATGATAGAACATTGGCAATAGTTTTTTAAACGATAAAATATGCAAACTATTACATTAAAATCTATTCTAGACACTACTAAAAGCTATCAATATGTTGATAATGGTGAGCCTATGCGTGGTGGAATGAAGGATGTATATTTCAGTCCAGATAAATCTTATGTGGTTGCTTTTTACAGAACAAAATTAGATTTCAACGCCAAAGACAGAGTACGACTTATTACAACGAAATATAAGGATGATTTTTTCAATAGAGATGGGGGCGAATTTTGGAAAACTATATATTGTTGGCCTTATGATATTGTAGAAAAAGATGGACTAACAGGCATTATAGTTCCCGCCTACGATAAACGTTTTTTCTTTAAACAAGGTTATGCAAGTAGCGACATTTTAAAAGGAAAAGAAAAGAATGGTAAATGGTTTGCCAGTGCGAAATTTAGGGCCACAACTTCAAAAACCAGATTAGACAATTCGGAATTAGGCAATTGGTTAAGTTATTTTCAAGTTTGTGTAAATATTGCAAGAGGAGTAAAACGCTTACATAGTGCTGGCTTGGCACATTCAGACTTATCCTATAACAATGTTTTAATTGATCCATCTAGTGGTTCTGGTGCTAATATTATTGACATTGACGGATTAGTAGTTCCTGGCAAATTTGCACCTGATGTTATTGG
The DNA here is from genome assembly GCF_053579655.1 of Gelidibacter sp. Taxonomy (NCBI): domain Bacteria; kingdom Pseudomonadati; phylum Bacteroidota; class Flavobacteriia; order Flavobacteriales; family Flavobacteriaceae; genus Gelidibacter; species Gelidibacter sp. The sequence goes on from NZ_JBMDWE010000064.1 coordinate 7,857, forward strand.
AACAGCCGATTTTATTGCACCCGAAGTGCTATCCACAAAGCATTTAAATAAAACAGACCCAAACAGGAAATTACCAAATAGGCTTACTGATTTACATGCTTTGGCTGTGTTAATCTATATGTACCTTTTGTATAGACACCCATTAAGAGGCGGGAATTATTTTGGACAAATTGACGAGGTGGATGAAGAAAATTTTTTAATGGGTTCAAAAGCACTTTTTGTAGAACACCCAACAGATAATAAAAACAGAAATTTCAAAAGAGAATATGGCGACAATTTACAAAAATTTCATCCTTGGACAGATTTAGTAAAAATTCCTTACACAATAACAGGACCCTATTTGAAAGAACTTTTTGACCAGGCATTTATCAAAGGCTTACATAACCCTATTGAAAGACCAACCGCCGATGCTTGGGAACAAGCATTAATAAAAACAAACGATTTAAAATTAGAGTGCAGTAATAAAAAATGCGAGCAGAAATGGTTTGTTTATAACAACACAAAAGATACAAAATGTCCTTTTTGCAACACGAAATATAATAATACAATTCCAGTTTTAGACTTGTTTTATAAATTTAAACCGGATGTTTGGAAACCAGAAAACCAAAGAATCGTTGTTTATAATAATTCTACTCTTCATCAATGGCATTCAAACAGAAACGTAATTAGAAATGAAAAATTAAGCGAACATCAAAAATTAAGCGATGGGTATTTTGCATTCCATAACAATAAATGGGTTTTTGTAAATCAAAAATTGACTTCTATGAAAGATATTACGGAAGACATACAAATTCCAATTGGTTCAATGGTAGAAATTACAAATGGTAAAAGACTTTTGTTTTCAAAGGAAGATGGTGGAAGACTTGCCATAATTACAATAACAAATAATTAAACAATCAATCAAAAAACAAATAAAGTAAGAAAATGGAAAAAAGTATTTTAGAATTGCACCCTGGTTTAGTAATTGGGTTCGCCATAACAGTAATAATTATGCTACTGCTTGACCTTGGAGTATTCAATAAAAAAAGCCACATAGTATCTTCAAAAGAAGCCACGATTTGGACAATCGTTTGGATTTCTCTTTCAATGATTTTTTCGGGAGTGGTTTATTATATCTTCAATCAAGATTCGGGAGGACACGATTTGGCTATTGAAAAATTCACGCAATTTCAAGCCGCATATTGGATAGAAAAAGCACTTTCTGTTGATAATCTTTTTGTGTTTATTCTAGTGTTTTCTTTCTTCAAAGTTCCCAGAGAATTACACCATAAAGTCTTGTTTTATGGAATTATAGGGGCATTAATAATGAGAGCAATATTTATTTTTGCAGGAGTAGAAATTATAAACCTTACTTATTTGCCAGCATTTGAAATTTTTGGAAAATTAGTCCAAATCAATGTCGTTATGACTCTATTTGGTTTGTTTTTAGTGTATGCTGGAATTAAATCCTGGGGCGGTGGAGATGATGACGAGGATCAAGATTTTAGTGAAACTGCGGGCGCAAGGTTAATTAAAAAACTTTATAAAGTAAGTGATAATTACGTTGGAGATAAATTTTTCACTGTACAAAATGGTGTTAAAGTTGCAACTCCTTTATTAGTAGTGGTTGCTGTAATTGAGTTTACCGATGTTTTATTTGCAGTTGATAGTATTCCTGCCATCTTTGCAATTTCAAAAGACCCATTTATTCTGTATACCTCTAATATTTTTGCGATACTTGGTTTACGTTCATTATACTTCCTATTATCCAATTTTATTCATATGTTCAGTAAATTACCTTATGGGTTAGCTTTTATTTTGGCATTTATTGGTGTGAAAATGATTATCTCACCTTGGATTCATATTTCATCTCCAATTTCTTTAGGAATAGTAGGGGGAGTTCTAGTTATCTCAATTTTAGCTTCTTTAGCCTTTCCTGAACCTAAAGAAGAAATAGTGTAAAGCAAAGTTTAACAGATTTTAACATAGCATAATTTTTGCAACAGGAATTATGTCTATTCATTTTTTAAAAGATACAAATCGGTATTTGGATATAGTGGAGTTAGTTCAATTGAAGCTAACTCCACTCTCTTGAACAGGGCTCAAATGGAAAATGTGATAAAAATTGTTTTAGCAATATTGCTGTTTTTATGCTTATTGGATATGCCTTATGGATTTTATCAGTTGGTGCGTTTTGTTGCATTAATCGGATTCGGGATTTTGGCATATAATTCAAGCGAAAAAGAAAACAAAACTGAAATGTTTATTTATGGTGGCCTTGCGCTACTCTTTCAGCCGTTTTTTAAAATCGCATTGGGAAGAGAAATATGGAATATTGTGGATGTGATTGTGGGAATTGGGCTTATTGCTAGCATGATTATGAATAAAACAAAAAGCCAACGATAAAAGTACTCACAATTTGCGACTTGGTCCGAAGTCATCTCAAAAATATAGAACTGATTGAATAAGCTGTTCACAACACCGATAGCCGTTTTACAACCCCATACTTCACGAAAACCAAACTCATTTATCCCTTTTTAGGGCTTAAATATTTTTTAGTCTAATAGGTTATGCCCAATCTCGATGGCTAAATGCAAGTTGAATAATTTTTTAAGAGCCTTAATTAAATAAAAAGCCAAGTGCCTCAGCACCACTTTTTGTCACTTTTTACGTGAACTTCATGTGCTCTTAAGATTGTTGGGCATAGCGGTTAAGTTCATGTGCCCTGCTTGCTCGTGCTAGCCTATGTTGTTTATAATTATA
>NZ_JBMDWE010000065.1:0-10072 GCF_053579655.1 Gelidibacter sp.
TATTACTCAGCTGCTTTATAGTCTTTTTTATCTATCACTATTTTAGCGATAATTTAGGCTGAATGTTCGCCAAAATAGTGACTAAGAATATTACTCAGCTGCTTTATAGTCTTTTTTATCTATCACTATTTTAGCGATAATTTCTCTCAAAATTTCAGAAGTGCCCCCTCCTATTGGTCCAAGTCTGCTATCACGAAGCATACGTGCCAGTGGATAATCTTCCATATAGCCATATCCACCCAAAAACTGAAGACAGCCATAAATGACTTCATCAGCCATTTTGGTAGAATGCAATTTCGACATGGTGGCTTCCTTAACCACATATTCTCCTCTATTTAAGCGATAGGCTACAGAATAATTGAATTCTTTAGAAATTTCCATATCCGTATAAAAATCGGCTACCTTATGACGCAAGGCTTGAAACTTATCAATGGTTTTGCCAAAAGCAGTGCGCTCTGACATGTATTGAATCGCATATTCTAAGGCATGTTCGGCTCTTGCATGCGCATTAATACCCATGATCAAACGCTCTAAAGCAAAATGCTGCATGATGTATGGAAACCCTTTACCTTCTTCGCCCATCAACTGATCGGCTGGAATGGTCACATTATTAAAAGCGATTTCTCCAGTATCTGACGCTCTCCATCCTAACTTATCAAGTTTGGTCGCCGAAATTCCTGGGGTATTCCTATCGATTACAAAAATACTCATCCCATGATGTCCTGCTTCAGGATCGGTTTTAGCGGCAACCACCAAATAGTCGCTATAAATACCATTGGTAATAAATGTTTTGGAGCCATTAATAACATAAGTATCACCTACTTTTTCAGCTGTGGTGCGCATTCCTGCAACATCACTTCCAGCGAATGGTTCGGTAATGCACAGGCAACCAATTTTATCGCCAGCAATGCTTGGTGTCAAATATTTTTCTTTGATTTCATGACTGCCTTCTATGTTAAGATGGGTCATGGCCAAATAAGCATGCGCCCACATCGCAGCTGCAAAGCCGCCTGAGTTTATTTTTTGTAACTCTTCAAGAAAAATTACGGTGTAAAATAAATCTAAGTTTAGGCCACCATAAGCTTCAGGGTAATTGATTCCAAAAAAGCCCATGTCCCCAAACTTTTTCCAAATAAAGCGGTCAATCGTTCCCGTCTTTTCCCATTTATCAATGTGAGGGACGACTTCTTTTTTCAAAAAATCCTGTAAACTTTGTCTAAAAAGTTGATGTTCTTCGGTGAAGTACATGCTATTCATATGCTTTCTTTTTCATTTAATTGAGGGTCAAATATAACTTAATTATATCAAATTTTTGGACGGGGAAGTTTTTAACTTTCAATAACTCATCAAATGATTTATAGCCATCTCTCAATGTTCTTTGCTCAATAATATAGTGCGCTATTTCATAATCAATATACTGAACTGTGACCAATTGGTCTTTTGTAGCCGTATTGAGATTGATCTTTTCAATTGCTCTTGGGGTTTTAACTGCAAAGTCATTTTTGACACGTTCGATGACTTCTGGTGACAATCCATAAATGTCCTGAAGTTGGATTTCTGAAATAAAACCGCCTTTAAACTTATTACGATATTTGATGATGTTGTCGGAGAGCTTTTCGCCAATGCCATTTACTTTCTGTAAATCTTGAGCTGTGGCCGTATTCAAATCTATTTTTTGATCGTTGGTTTTTGCTCGAAATGAGTTTTGACTTGGATTTTTAGAATAATCAACCCAATTGCTTTTTGGCTTGGAATTCGTAACCCACTCTGGAAAGTTGAATAATGGCGCTAATGCATCCAATAAGGAATCTGAAACCTTGGTAACTTCCTGAAACTGTTTTGCAGAATTGATCCATTGATCTTTTTCTCTAAATTCCAACAATCGGTCAATTTCATCGGTGGACATTCCGAGCGTGTAGCCTTTAAAATCTGTAATATAATTGGGATTGAAAGGATAGACTTTCGGTTTATTTTTATCTGCAGCTTCCCTTTTTAATGAATCGACTTGTTGTCTGAATTTTTGCAAGGCTTTTGCATCTGCCTGTAGTTCTTCCGAAGAAAAATCAACGAAAGCGTAAATGCATTGAAAGACAACGATGAACATAGCCAATAAAAAAACCCCATTCCGTTGACTGTTAGAAAACCTGAAATGGGATTTAAATGACATAATATATTTATTTATTTATTTATGTGTCTCCTGCTTTTTGTAAAGCAGATTGGCTTTTAATTTTTTAACATAAGCATCTAAATCAACCTTGACTTCTGTTGACATAATGTACAATCCTATAATATTAGGGAAAGCCATCGCCAAAATCATCATATCTGAGAAATCGAGAACAGCTCCTAAACTTACAGAGGCACCAATAACCACAAAAACCAAGAATAACATTTTATAGGCGAATTCCACCTTTTTACTTTTTCCGAATAAGTAAGTCCATGCTCTCATTCCATAATAGGACCATGAAATCATTGTCGAAAATGCAAATAAAAATACCGCCAATGCCAAAACATATGGGAACCAAGAAATTTGACTTCCAAAGGCATCAGAGGTTAATTGTGCACCTGCCATACCTTCTACTTCATGCATTCCTGTAAAAATCAACACCAATGCAGTCAATGTACAAACTACAACCGTGTCAATAAACGGTTCCAACAAGGCCACAAAACCTTCTGATGGTGGATTATTGGTTTTTGCTGTACTATGTGCTATTGCTGCCGAACCAACACCGGCCTCATTTGAGAATGCTGCCCGCTGAAAACCTACTACCAAAACACCTATTACGCCACCTTTTAATGCCGACGGACTAAAAGCACCATCAAAAATAGCGGTAAACGCAGGACCAATATTTTGTATATTCATAATAATAACGGTTAAAGACGCAACAATGTAAATAGAGGCCATAACCGGAACTACTTTTCCTGTTACTCTCGCTATACTACTGATGCCTCCAATGATTACTACACCCACTAAAACGGCTGTAACAATACCAAACCAAAAACCGTTACCAACCATAAATGGAAATTGACCGGCCAACTGCTCAAAAGATTGGTTGGCTTGGAACATATTTCCTCCGCCAAAAGAGGCACCAACACCTAACACTGCAAATACACCAGCTAAAACTTTACCAAAGCCCTTCATATTACGCTTTTCGAGTCCGTAACGTAAATAATTCATTGGACCACCAAATACACGACCATCAGGTAAAATATCTCTATACTTCACACCCAAGGTACATTCCACAAACTTTGTTGACATTCCTAACAATCCACATACAATCATCCAGAATGTTGCACCTGCACCACCCAAAGATACCGCAACAGCAACCCCAGCAATGTTGCCCAAACCAACAGTACCTGAAACCGCTGTAGCTAAGGCCTGAAAATGGGTTACTTGACCTGGAGCATCAGGATCATCATATTTGCCACGAGCCAAATCGAGCGCATGTCTAAATCCTTTGAAATTGATAAAGCCCATTCTTATAGTAAAAAACACAGCTCCTAACACTAACCAAATCACAATAAAGGGAATCGGTTTGGTCAGAGGATCTCCGTTAGGGTGGGTTAAAACTAAGGGTTTATCATAAATTACTTGAGCGAAATTGTGCGCCCCTTCCTCAATGACGTGCTTTTTATTATCAGAATTATAAATGGTTTTTCCTTCGGCAAGAAGATGCTTCAGCTTCCCTCTTACATCTGAGTTTACTGTAATCTCTTTTCCGTCTTTATCCGTTATGATAGCGATGGCATCATTTTTGGCAATTTCAGCACCTTCCGGTTTCAGCCATTGCTTAAGCACATACTTATTTTCTATGCCACTAATCCAATCTGGAACACCAATTAGCTTAAGATCAGCATATACAACCGGATCATAAATACCTACAGCGGCAAATGGATCCCAAAACAAAACGCCGCCTAAAGCAGCAACTGCAGGGGTCATTATCCCGTTAAAAATTTCGGTAATGGCTTGGCTTTTTACTGTATAGACTGCCGTTTTACTATCTCCAACAGCATCAGTAACAATCACAGTATATGGCACTCCTTCGGTCAGACCTGTCGCTTCACTCGAGTTTAAAGGTGTACTATGATTGCTCCACCTGAAAGTGTAAGGAGGAACACCTCCTGTTACAGTTACACTAATAACCCCGTCATTAATATTAGTAGAAGGGTTTAATACTTCTCCTTTAATGTTAAAATCTTGGGCAAAAATCAAAACTGGTAATAGTGTACTAAATAGAGCAAGAAGATAGTTCTTCATAAGTAAATTTTATGTGGTTAGTTATAATTGTTTAAAAAACACCACAAGATGCTAAAAATAATTGATTTTATAAAAATTTGCCCGTTAAAAAGAAAATTAGGCGAATCAATATTTTATAGTGCCTTTAATTTACAAGATTTTAAGGATACCTAAACAGAATCCTTGAACCTCTTTAAACTCGATTTTCATTATCTGATAGGTTTTTTTATGAAGTAGATAAACTCTTAATGGTATAAAAGAAGGTATGCGTTACAAATCGAAAACAGAAGAACGTTTCGTGTAAATTAAATCTTTGATTCGCATCCAAAATGCAATAAATAAATACAAAGCAAACCCAAAACCAAGGGTCACAAAGGTAAGGTACAAAAACGTGGTACGGACTACTTTGGCTCTAATGCCCAATCTGTCTGCAATACGTTGACAAACGTAGTACCCGCGTTTTTGAAAATATAATAAAGCTCTATAAAAAATGTTCATGCTGCAAGTTACTATTTTTTTAGTATTTGTAGTGTATAGATTCTATTTGACTAAGAGCGAATTTCCAATGGCACAGCTCATACATCGGTTCTTGTCACAATACTCTGTTTTTAACTGAATCAAGGCTTGAGATGTTAGAGATGAGTTTGACATAGGCCTTAGATTATTAAAGGCTGTAATAATTCCATTTTGTTCAGATGCAATTTTTTGTGCCATCAAAAGACTGGATTCTGCAGCGTTTCCACCTTGATTTTGCTGATAACAAAATCTTAGCGGAAGAATGGTATTGATCAACAACAAATCAACGAAACTCTTAGTCAGCGATTTTTTCGACGACTGCGATAACTTTTCAAAGGTAAAATGGGTATTCCAATACTCAGAGGTTGTGACGTGGAATAGTTCATATAAAGGTTCAATTGTTTCTGCATTCATAATCTTTGCAAACAAACTGTGATGCTGATGGTAAAGCATTGCTAATTGAGACAGCCTAATGGTCGGAAAATTTGGTGGTCTTAATCTAAAAAACTGAAGTGGTAAAACTTGATCATTGGACAGCTTAAATTTCTGTTTTAAAAATTGATACTCTTTAACCAAATTCAAATAATAGGCATTTTCAATATTTATTTCCAACAATCCAAATTGTCCAAAAAACAAAGCTTCTAATTGTAAAGGTTGTGATTGCATTTTCCGGACTATTGAAAAATCAAAAGAATTAGCCATACTAAAAAACGCATCGCCATTTACTTTTAGACCAAAATTTTTCGCCAAAAGCTTAAATAAAACACCTTCCCAATCGTTTTTTGAAGACTTTAATAAGATTTTGATGGCTCTCGATTTTCGTTCGAGACGTTCAATATACAAACGCTCTAGCCAATTGGACATCAAAAAATCATCGACTTCGGCAATATCATTTTCGCAATTGATCCATTTGGAAGGCGTCATCAACAACTTTTGATAGTTATGGAGAACATTTTTATGGATTAAATCATTTAATTGTAAAGTGGGAATTTTGGAATTGTCTTTTCTAAAAATATCCGTGTCATGTTCATAGACCACATGAAGGATGACATTGTCATAGGCCGCATCTAATTCATGATTATGGACATACCAATCGCTCGATTTAATGTGGATCTCCACATTACCTGCCCATAATTGATCATCTATTTTAAGTTGTGCATTGAAAAAATCTGGACCTCCATTTAAATTATACTGTCCATTATTGAGCAAAGCGATGGCCTCACCCGTTGTCGTTTTTAAATGAGCGGTGTCAAACTTCTTAAATTGCCAAACGTAATGTAGAAAGTTCTCTTGCATATCATTAAAATTAGCATAATAATGAATTGCTTTTACACGTGTCTAAAGATAATTTCGAAATGGAGGCATTAACTGAATTACAGCAACAGACTATTGTTCAATACTTTCTGCAGAAAAAGCTTCAAGTTGACCATCAGAAACTGTAACGGTAATTTGAATGGGATTGCAACACACCTCGCAGTCTTCGACATAACTTTGGTGCGGAACAGAATAATCAATGAGCATTGAAATCTCTTCCCAACAATAGGGACATTGAAAAAAATGTTCTTCCATAATGGTTTTAACTTATATGTTCAAGTTCTTCCTGAATGGTTTCCCACTCTGCCATTAACTTAGTCAATTTCTTCTTTTTGGTTTCATAATGGTCAAAAAACTTTGGATCAGCAACGGTTTTATCGTAATCTGCTGCCAGATTCACATCCATCGCTTTGATGTCCTTTTCATGTTGGCTTATTTTAGCCTCAACATTGCTCAACCTGTTATTTAATGACTTTTGTTTTTTCTGATCTTCGTAGGATTGCTTATTGGTTTCTTTGGGCTCTTCTTTGATGACATCACGTTTTTCAACTTCACGTAAATTCTCAACGTTACGTTGTTCCAAATAAAAATCGATGTCGCCTAGATACTCCTTGATTTTTTGATCTTTAAACTCATAAACGCTTTTGGTCAAGCCTTGAAGGAAATCCCTATCGTGCGATACTAAAATTAAGGTGCCTTCAAATTTCTTTAACGCTTCTTTCAAGACATTTTTAGATTTAATGTCCAAGTGGTTGGTAGGCTCATCCATGACAAGCACATTCAAAGGTTGCAATAATAATTTAGCTAAAGCCAAACGGTTACGTTCGCCTCCCGAAAGAACTCTTACGTATTTTTCAGCCTCTTCGCCTCTAAATAGAAAAGATCCTAAAATATCACGCACCTTGCTTCTATTTTTTTCGTTGGCTGCATCAATCATGGTGTCAAGCACGGTTTTATTGCCATCCAAATATTCTGCCTGATTTTGAGCGAAATAACCAATTTGAACATTATGGCCAAGTTTCATCTGGCCTTCGTGCTTCAATTCACCTACAATGATTTTTGCCAAAGTAGATTTCCCTTGTCCGTTCTGACCTACAAAAGCAATTTTGCTTTCGCGTTCCACATTCAAATCAATATTTTTAAGAACTTGCAGGTCGCCATATTTTTTAGAAATATGATGGGCTTCAACCACGACTTTACCTGGAATTATAGATACTGGAAAATTCAGCGTCATGACACTGTTATCATCCTCATCCACCTCAATCCGATCCATACGATCCAACTTTTTGATAAGCGATTGTGCCATCGTCGCTTTAGATGCCTTCGCTCTAAATTTTTCAATCAGCTTTTCAGTTTGCTCAATCTGTTTTTGCTGGTTTTTTTGGGAAGCTAATTGTTGCGTTTTAAGTTCATTACGAAGCACTAAATATTGTGAGTATGGTTTTTTATAATCGTAAATTCTACCAAGTGAGATTTCAATAGTGCGGTTGGTCACATTATCCAAGAACATCTTATCATGCGATACGATAACCACGGCTCCAATATAATTCTTCAAAAACCCTTCTAACCAAATGATGGACTCAATGTCCAAGTGGTTGGTAGGCTCATCCAAAAGCAGAATGTCATTATTTTGGAGTAATAATTTTGCAAGTTCAATACGCATACGCCATCCACCGGAAAACGTATCGGTCAACTTATCAAAATCTTCGCGCTTAAAACCTAAACCTTGGAGGATTTTTTCTGTTTCGCCTTGATAATTATAACCACCGATGATTTCATATTGGTGTTGAATATCACTCAAATCGACCATGAGTTGATGGTAAACCTCGCTTTCATAGTCTGTGCGTTCTACCAATTGATGATTAATAGCTTCTATTTTGGCCTCCAATTCCATAATTTCAGTGAATGCCTCATAAGCTTCTTCAAGTACGGTTCTGCCGATAACAAAATCAATATCTTGTTTTAGAAATCCAATACTTAAATTTTTGTCGGCTGCAATTTGGCCAGAATCTGGTTCCATTTCCTTAGAAAGGATTTTGAGCATGGTCGATTTACCAGCACCGTTTTTTCCGATAAGACCGATTCTATCGCCAGCACCAAGCCGGAAAGTAATATCTTCAAAAAGGTATTCGCCTTGAAAAGAAACAGAAAGATTATGTATGTTGAGCATTATTTGTAAGTATTGTTACAAAACATTGATTTTAAAAATCTTAATTTTGTTTTTTATTTGAGAATGCAAAAGTAATCAAAAACCATGATAAAAAAAGGAAGTAAATTGTATAGTATTTTAACTGGCACCTGTCCGAAGTGCAATGAGGAATCAATGTATATTAACCCAAACCCGTATGCGCTAATGGATACCCTGAAAATCGGCGAAAAATGTTCCCATTGTCAAACCAAATACCGTTTGGAACCCTCGTTCTTTTTTGGATCTATGTATGTTAGTTATGGCGTTGGTATTGCCTTTGCTGTGGCAGCATTCGTCATAAGCTATTACATTACCGGCTCCACCTTAACCACGGCATTCATTGCCATTACGGCCACCCTTGTTGTGTTTATGCCGATCATTATGCGGGTATCCAGAACTATTTGGATCAACTTATTTATTCACTACGATAAGGATTGGGCCAAAAAAGTCGAAAAATAGTTTACTGGCTTTTTTCAAAATTCACAATATTCTCAATCGAGGATTTAAATAATTTCCTAAGACTGAAAGCGTTTGATATCTATTTCAGATTCCAAAGGAGATCCATTTTCTAAATGTTGGAATAATTGTTTAGCAACATACGGTCCGATCATTACCCCGCGAGTTCCCAAACCATTTAAAATGGCCATATTTTTGTGGTCTGGATGGGTTCCAACTAAAGGTCTTCTATCCTTAACCGTAGGCCGAATTCCAGCCACCTGATCCACGACTTCGTAAGGACAACTGATAAGCTCTTTTAGCTTCTCCTCCAATTCGATTTTTGCTTCTTTAGTAACCTTATTGGTTTTATCTTCCCAGTTATAAGTAGCGCCTAGCGAATAGTGATCATCCAATTCAGGAACCAAAAAAACAGAGGATTTTAAAATAAAATCAATTTTCAGATCCGGAGCTTTGATGGTTAATACCTCGCCCTTGGCAACATTAAGTGGAAGATTTTTAAAGAATGGATTTTTAACCATGCCAAAGCCTTCAGCAAAAACAATGTTCTTGGCCTTGATATTCTCATAGATGACCGAGTCGTCATCAAATATTAGCGTCGCATGATCAAAAGTTTCAGTGCTATAACTGTTGATTGTTTTCAAAAACAGTTTGTAGTGTTTTAATAAAGCGGAAGTATCAATGCGGCCGGTTTCCAAAACTTTTCCAAAACCAAAAGGCGCATCAATAAATGCGTTATCATTTTTAATGACTTTTGGAGATAGAAAGTTTTCCAGCATAGGTTTGTCAGAAGCATTGAACCATTCGTTTTGTTCTTCTACAGAAGCAAACCGTCTATAAACAGGTAATTTATAATCGAGAGTTACTCCCAATAACTTCTCCAAGTGTTCATAAAACGCACTGGCCATATCCAATTGCTCCTTGGCTTTCCAAACGCCCGTAAATCGTTTTAAGATGACTGGATTGTACAAGCCTGCTGCAACTATGGATGATTGTTGAGAGTGATCATCAAACACTACAAAGGACTTGTCATGCGCTCTTAGCTCTTCGCAAAAAGAGATACCGGCCAATCCACAACCTACAATGATATAATCAACTTCTTTCATGGTTACAAAAATACTCTTCTTTCTTGAAATTATTTTAATACGTTCTCACAATATTCCAAATCACTATTCTCCGGAAAAGAATTAAGACCGCTCCGCTGATAGAACCAAGAAACAAAGACTAAACACGTAATTAATTGAAAATATGGGCTGTGAAATTCAAAATTAGAATGGATTAAGATGTTTTTGAAATAGTTTTCAAATACCGAGAAATGAAGGAGATTGAGGATCAGTTACGTTGAAAGAACTTTATTGATCACT
>NZ_JBMDWE010000066.1:0-8217 GCF_053579655.1 Gelidibacter sp.
TGATTTGCACAAATAACATCTTATTAAATGGAAAAAAGCATTTTCAACACTGGACATCAACAAATGATTGTGGCGAGTAAAATTGTAATTGGGCTTGAGCGCGTATCTGAATTGTTCAAAGTATTACTTTGGGAGCATGCGAAAGCCACAGGATTGAGTCCCACCCAAATTCAACTTCTCATATTTATTGCTAATCACAAACCTGATTTTTGCAACGTTAGCCATTTGGCCAACGAGTTTAATGTTACAAAGCCCACCATTAGTGATGCAGTTAAAGCACTGGACAAAAAAGAGCTTATTATAAAAGATTTTTCGGGTGTTGACAATAGGAGTTATACGATTCATCTTTCTGATAAAGGTAAAACTATGGTTTCAAAAATACAGAGTTTTACAGATCCTATAAAAAAGCGATTAGTTAATCTTGATGGATTGGATAATTTGTATGCGACCTTGACCGAATTAATTTATGGACTCCATAAATCCGGCTTACTGACTGTTCAAAGAATATGTTTTGCATGTAAATTCCATGAAGTCAATGATGATAATCATCACTGTAATTTATTAAATAAGCCTTTGCAGAACAACGATATTCAACTTGATTGTCCCGAATTTGAGAGTAAATCCTCCTAAATTATTAAAATACAGTTCTTATTATTCCGTTAAAACAATTTACCACGGTGACAATTTTAAGTATCTTTCCATCTCCTGACTTCCTTTTTCAGGCTCTAAAAACATTTAATTTTGAAAAGAGCAATAGCTATATTATTTTTCTTATTCACTTCTGTTAATAGTTTTGCTAGTTATATCCTCATTCCTATGGATGCAGAAGGGCAAAAAAATCATTTGAAAGCCTATGGTATAACCTATTGGACGCTTGAAAAACAATTAAAAGTCAATTGGTTGCTTAATTATAGAGGTGGTTCTTTTTTGTTGCCTGATGCGCCTGAAATTCAACGCGAGTGTCAAATTAGAGGGGTTTCCTTTGAGGTTATTTCTGACGCAAAAACGGAAGAGATTTTAGAGCTTATCGCCAGTCCGTCGCAAAACATGGAATCTGTAGTGCTAGAAAAGGCACCAAAAATTGCGGTGTACTCTCCAAAGGGAAAACGTCCTTGGGATGATGCCGTGACCATGGTATTGACGTATGCTGAAATTCCATATGAAAGCATTTATGATGAAGAAGTGTTAAATGATGCGTTGGTACTTTATGATTGGTTGCATCTGCATCATGAGGATTTTACCGGTCAATATGGTAAGTTTTATAAAACCTACAAATCGGCGGCCTGGTATATTGAAGAAAAAAAGCAGGCGGAAGCTTTGGCAGCAAAATTAGGATATGCAAAAGTATCTGAAGAAAAATTGGCGGTGGCTTTAAAAATAAGAGATTATGTCGTTGGCGGCGGATTTATGTTTGCCATGTGCAGCGCAACGGATAGTTTTGACATTGCCTTGGCGGCGGAAGGTGTTGATATTTGTGAGCCGATGTTTGATGGTGACGCCAGTGATCCCAATTATCAGAGCAGAATAGATTATTCAAAAACCTTTGCATTTAAGGACTTCATTTTGGAAAGAAATCCAAATGTATATGAATTTTCTTCTATTGACATGACTGGTAAGCGTCAAATTTCAATGCTCACGGATTATTTTACATTAATGGATTTCTCTGCCAAATGGGATCCGATTCCGTCCATGCTTTGCCAAAACCACACCGCTTTAGTGAAAGGGTTTATGGGACAGACGACTTCTTTTACGAGAGATGAAATCAAATCCAACGTGCTCATTATGGGAGAGAATAAAACCAATGGCGAAGCAAAATATATCCATGGCATTAAAGGCAAAGGCTTTTTTACCTTTTATGGCGGACATGACCCCGAAGATTATACACATAAAGTTGGCGATCCACCAACGGAATTGGAACTACATCCGACATCGCCAGGCTATCGTTTAATTTTGAATAACGTCTTATTTCCTGCAGCCAAAAAGAAAAAACAGAAGACTTAGTGTGAAGGAGAGCTTTTTTTAGCTTTCATTTTGGTTTTTTTTAGATAATAGCTCCTTCAAACAACAATAATTTTATTTTTCCTTTCTTCATTTTCCGACGCGGTCAATAGGTCTAAAACGCAGTGCGCTCAACGTGTTGTCTATGGAAATGGCTGTTCCCGTTGTCATATTAAACCGTTCTCCTGTCACACGAATGGTGTCAAGGTTAATATCTGTTTTTACTTTTGAAGTTTCTTTTGGATACGCAAACCACAACACACTATCTGGCTTAATATACTTTAGTTGTGTGTTCAAAAAGTCAAGATACTGGTCATTTGCATTTTGTTTTTTTATTCTCATACGTTATTTGGGCAGAGAGCAGGAACAGGTGTATGCAATAGAGTCAAATCATATACTTCCTGTTTCTGAATATCTTCTGTTCGGAGTTCTTTTGGGAATTATGGTGGCGGTTGTCTATACGATTGTTGAATATGTTTTTGATAGATTTAGGTCCAAATCTTTAAATTTAGGACTCATTCTTCTGACCAAGTCCGTAATTTATTTCGTATTTCTGATCTTTTGTTTGAGCATTATGGCTTCTCTAGCTGAAGATTATTTCAATATTGACTTCCCAAATCAACGCGGGTGGTCGCTTTCCAATAAAATATTTTGGATGGTAACCGCGTATTTTACCATTTGCTCCTTATTATTTTCATTTATAAGACTGGCCAATGACAAATTTGGGAAGGGCATTATCTTTAAAATGCTTATCGGTCGTTATAAGAATCCGCGAGAAGTGGATAAAATCTTTATGTTTCTGGATCTGAAATCTTCCACAATGCTTGTGGAACAGTTAGGAAATTTAAAATAAAGTGAGCTCATTCAACACTGTTTCTTCTATCTCAACAAGATTATTGATAGATACGATGCTGAAATATACCAATATGTTGGCTTTGAAGCTGTGCTAAGTTGGAGTCCAAAATGAGGAGTCCGGCACTTGAATTGAATCATTTGTTTTTTGATTTCGAACGAAAACTAAAGAGGCACTCCAAATACTATCAAAAAAAGCATGGCATGCAACCCGATTTAAGTCAGGTTTACATTGTGGTAAAAGCATCATTGCTGAAGTTGGTGCCGTAAAAAAGGAATTGGCCTATCACGGCGATGTGTTCAATTCCAAATCGTGCATTCAAGAAAAAATGAAATGAATACAAAGGAGTCCCTGCTCATCTCAGACGATCTATTAAAACAACTTAACTTGACCTTCAATTATTAGGTAATTTCTTTTGGCGATGACTTATTGAAAGGTAAAACAGAAGATCTTAAGATTTTCGCCATTCATAAAAGATAGATTGTTTGTGGCGATTTTGAAATCCAATAAGATAGAATTCATAGATGTTGTATTGTCACCACACTATTAGAGTAGGAGCATAGCGCATTCCTTAGACCAATCTAAATGCCATTTAAAATGGTTGAGTTTATAAAAAAAAATCCGATTCAATTAAGAACCGGATTTTTATAAGCGAAAAATGTGTTTGTTATTTTGGCGAAACGCCTATTTTTTAATTTTTTTGGCAATGGCTTCAAAAGCATCAGGATGGTTCATCGCTAAATCTGCAAGAACTTTACGGTTCAATTCGATGTTGTTAGCTTTGATTCCTCCCATGAATTTTGAATAAGACATTCCATGAATTCTGGCTGCTGCGTTAATACGCGTAATCCATAATGAACGGAAATTTCTCTTTTTTACTCTACGGTCTCTGTACGAATATAACATCGCTTTGTCAACCGCGTTTTTAGCTACTGTCCAAACGTTTTTACGTCTTCCAAAGAAGCCTTTTGCTTGTTTAAGAACCTTTTTTCTTCTGGCTCTTTTTGCTACTGAATTTACTGATCTTGGCATTTCTTAATTGTTTTTTGTAGTAGGCGGTCATTTTGTTTTCGACACTTGAGTTCAAAAATCTAAAATCAACAATCGTTAATCGGAAATCTTTGAGGCCTAACTCCAGGGTTTATAAATTATTTTAACCAGTTAAAACTGATGTTACTTTAAACGCAACATAATTTTAACATTATTCATGTCGGCCTCGTGAACTAATGTCCATTGAGTCAAGGCTTTCTTACGCTTTTTAGATTTTTTCGTTAAGATATGACTCTTAAAAGCGTGTTTTCTTTTAATCTTCCCAGTGCCCGTTACTTTAAAACGTTTCTTAGCACTAGATACTGTTTTCATTTTCGGCATTTTCTCCTAAATTTAAATTTACTTTTCGCTTATTATCTTTGTACACCTTAGTCTTAGCAGAGGTGTTATTTTTTTTTATTCTTAATAGTTCGGCAGCAAAGCTTACTTCATAGCAAAGCCTGTCAAATGTAACAGAGCTTTTCAAATGGTAGCTGAGCTTGTCGAAGCTATTTCTTTTTAGGTGCAATGAACATGGTCATTCGCTTTCCTTCTAATCTTGGCATTTGTTCAACCTTACCATATTCTTCAAGATCTTGGGCTAATTTTAATAGTAAAATTTGTCCTTGCTCTTTAAAAACAATAGAACGTCCTTTAAAAAATACAAACGCTTTTAATTTTGCACCTTCCTTAAGAAACTTTTCTGCGTGTTTCTTTTTGAATTCGTAATCATGCTCATCTGTTTGAGGACCAAAACGGATTTCTTTAACAACAACTTTAGTCGCTTTAGACTTTAATACCTTATCGCGCTTCTTTTGTTCATAGAGAAACTTCTTGTAATCCATTACCTTACATACGGGCGGATCGGCTTTTGGTGATATCTCAACCAAATCTACTTCCTGCTCTTCAGCAAATGCTAAAGCTTGTTTGGTGGTGTATATACCAGGTTCAACATTATCTCCGACAAGTCTTACGTTCTCGGCTCTAATGCTTCTGTTAATCTTATGAAGCTCCTCCTTTTCAGTTCTTTTGAAGCTACCTCTGTTTCTACGAATTGCTATGGCTTATATATTTTAGTTAAACTTAATTTTATTGTTTGAAGGTTTTTAAAGTCTTATTTACTTCTGTGTCAATGATTTTTTTGAAGTCTTCTACGCTTATCATGCCTAAATCTTCACCTCCGTGTTGACGCACAGTAATCTTGTTTTCTTTCTCCTCTTGCTCGCCAATGATAATCATATAAGGGATTTTGGCCATTTCCGCCTCACGGATTTTCTTACCAATAGTCTCGTTTCGATTATCTGCGAGGGCGCGAATTTCGTCATTTTCTAGCAAATTTAAAACTTTTTCGGCGTATTTTTCATATTTCTCACTAATTGATAATACGATGGCCTGAGTTGGCATCAACCAAAGTGGGAAATTACCACCGGTATGTTCCAGCAAAATAGCTATAAAACGCTCCATACTTCCAAACGGCGCACGGTGAATCATAACCGGTCTGTGCAACTCATTATCGCTACCTTTATAGGTCAGGTCAAAACGTTCCGGTAAATTATAATCAACCTGAATCGTTCCCAATTGCCAACTTCTTCCTAAAGCATCCTTGACCATGAAATCCAATTTAGGACCATAGAAAGCAGCTTCGCCAGTTTCTACCACATAATCCAAACCTTTATCTATGGCCGCATTAAGGATCGCAGCTTCAGCTTTTTCCCAGTTTTCATCACTACCAATGTATTTCTCAGGAGTGTTCGGATCTCTTAAAGAGACCTGTGCCGTAAAGTTTTCAAATCCTAATGACCCAAATACATAAAGTACCAAGTCGATAACATTTTTAAACTCTTCGTCCAATTGATCTGGCATACAGAAAATATGGGCGTCATCTTGCGTAAAACCTCGTACACGAGTTAGGCCGTGAAGTTCCCCACTTTGCTCGTAACGATATACCGTTCCAAATTCCGCATAACGTTTAGGAAGCTCTTTATAGGAGAATGGTTTTGCATTATAAATTTCACAATGGTGTGGACAGTTCATCGGTTTCAACAAAAACTCTTCACCTTCAACAGGCGTATGGATCGGCTGAAAACTATCTGCGCCGTATTTCGCATAATGGCCAGAAGTCACATAAAGTTCTTTCTGTCCAATATGAGGGGTAACCACCATTTCATAGCCGGCTTTCTTTTGGGCTTTCTTTAAAAAATCCTCAAGACGTTCACGTAAAGCAGCACCTTTTGGCAACCATAATGGTAAACCTTGCCCTACTTTTGATGAAAACGTGAACAGTTCTAATTCCCTGCCCAGTTTTCTATGATCGCGTTTTTTTGCTTCTTCAAGTAAATGAAGGTATTCTGTGAGGTCCTTTTGCTTCGGAAATGAAATTCCGTAAACCCGAGTTAATTGTTTGTTCTTCTCATCACCTCTCCAATACGCACCAGCAACAGACATTATTTTAACGGCCTTAATAATGGACGTATTTGGAATATGTCCGCCTCTGCATAAATCCGTAAAGGTGTCATGGTCACAAAATGTGATCGTACCATCTTCAAGATTCTCAATCAACTCAACTTTATACTCGTTGTTTTGAGACTTATATAAGGATAAGGCATCTGCTTTAGATGCCGAACGCATACTAAACTCATGTTTGCCTCTGGCGATTTCGAGCATTTTATCTTCAATCGTCTTGAAATCCTTATCAGAAAGCGATTGATCGCCCAAATCGATATCATAATAAAACCCATTCTCAATGGCAGGGCCAATAGAAAGTTTCACTCCTGGATATAACTCCTCAAGCGCTTGCGCCAAAACGTGTGCTGATGAATGCCAGAATGCTTTTTTGCCTTCTTTGTCATTCCAGGTATATAATATGAGCGCACCATCCGATGTTAATGGGGTGTGAGTTTCTACCGTCGTTCCATTAAAACTCGCGGAAATGACATTTCGGGCGAAGCCTTCACTTATACTCTTAGCAACATCCATTGGTGTTACATTATTCTCAAATGGTCTGACAGTTCCGTCGGGTAGCGTGATATCAATCATATTATCTCTTAATATTTAGGAGCACAAAGATAAGAGGTTAAATGCTTTCATACAATATATATATAGTTATAAATATTACAGTCAATAAACTTCGAGCAGCGTAGTGAAGGTTTCAATTGGCAATTATTCAAAACGGATTCCTATAATATGAGTGATAAAGGAAGTGTATGTATAATATACGCTTATATAAGGTATAGCTTTTATATGATATTAAGGAGTGTTTATTTCATTTGGGCGTTTGGTTCCCCGAAAAGGGTAACCACCACGCTCTTGCCCCTCACTTTTGGGTTCGCTTTTCGGCGCCCACAAAGAGTTCAAGCAAAGGGCTCCATCGCTAACGCGGCTTAGTTAGAATTTAGAAAGTGAGAGCGATTGTATTTAAAGAGGAAGATTCTCTTTGTACTAAATTTTATCCTGTCTCAAGTATGAACAGGTATTGGTGTACATCAGTTCTGAAAGAAATCATAGATGATCATAAACAATCAGCGTCACCCGCCTGAACGTACGGGCAGGTCAGCGTTCCATTCCTTAAGTTCATGTAGTTTTCCACTTATATATAATAAGGAGTATTTGTTTGGTTTGGGCGTTTGGTTCCCCAAAAAGGGTAACCACCGCGCTCTCGCCCCTCACTTTTGGGTTCGCTTTTCGGCGCCCCCAAAGAGTTCAAGCAAGGGCTCCATCGCTAACGCGGCTTAGTCAGCATTTATAAAATGAGAGCGATTGTATTCAAAGAGGAAGATTCTCTTTGTACTAAAGTTTATCCTGTCTCAAGTATGAACAGGTATTGGTGTACATCAGTTCTGAAAGAAATCATAGATGATCATAAACAATCAGCGTCATCAGTGTTCCATTCAGCGTCACCCGCCTGAACGTACGGGCAGGTCCGCGTTCCATTCCTTCAGTTCATGTAGTTTTCCACTTATATATAATAAGGAACAGTTTATTTCATTATGGCGTTTGGTTCCCCGAAAAGGGTAACCACCGCGCTCTCGCCCCTCACTTTTGGGTCCGCTCTTCGGCGTTCCCAAAGAGTTCAAGCAAAGGGCTCCATCGCTAACGCGGCTCAGTTAGCATTTATAAAATGAGAGCGATTGTATTTAAAGAGGAAAATCCTCCATTTACTAAAGTCCAATCATGATACAAGAAAGAGTAGCCATTGCTCTCCATCAGTTTTGAAAGAAATCATATTCAATCATACCCAATCAGCGTCATCCGCGTTCCATTCGTTCAGTTCATACAGGTGTCGACTCCTATATATAATAGGGATAGGGTTCCAATTCTCATATAATATAAGGAACAGT
>NZ_JBMDWE010000067.1:0-7775 GCF_053579655.1 Gelidibacter sp.
CTTTAAGGATAAAAAGAATATGAACAGGCAAGGCGAGGAGCAAGGCTATAATTATAGTCGTCTATGGTTAAATGACTACTTAAAAACGATAGATAATTGGACTATAGAAAACTATAATGAACGCTTTGATTTGATTTATAGTCGTTTTCTAAACATATGGAAATATCCTGATGTCGTTGCACCAGTTTCAGAAAACACAGAAGAGACTTTGTTTAATGCCGAAGCTCCTACCTATAAAAAATTAGAGTATTTTATTTTTGAAAACACTAAGGTGGACGAAGAAATTATAGCGCGAATGTATTTTTATGTGATAGAGAAATTATATGATAAAAATCCTCAACTATTATTAGAGGCTAAGGAGATTTTAAAAATCACAAGAAATGAATCTGACTTTAGGGTTGCTCAAGGATTGCAGAATGGGTATTTTGTAGAATCCAATATTGGTAGTGATGCAAAATTTAATATACTTAAAAAACTCCTCACATTATTCGAGCTAGAAGATGAGTTAATTATTAAATATGGTGATAGCCATAGCATTGGTGGATCTAGCCCGAGTCGTTTTAATCTGCGTAAAGAGTTTTGGAGGCAGTTATTGCCATTAATAAGAAATACTGAGTTATTTAGTAATGTTAATCCTTCAAAAGACCATTGGTTAAGTGCTGGAGCAGGTGTGTCTGGTGTAAGTTATACCTTTGTGGTAACAGGTAATTATGCTAGAATTGAACTAGGCATTATCACATCAAGTAAAGAGACCAACAAAAAACACTTCAGAACTTTGTATAATCAAAAGGATTCAATTGAGACTGCTTTTGGAAATCAGCTAGAGTGGGAAGAATTGCCCGATAATAAAATGAGCCGTATCAAATATGAGCTTAAAGGTGTCAATTTATTTGATAGGGCAGATTGGGAGAGAATGAATGAGTTCTTAGTAAAATACTTGCCTAAATTTGAATTGGCATTACAACCCACAATTCAAAGATTAAGGTAGAAAGTTCATTATTTGCATATTTAGGTAATTAATTAATAGCTATTTTAACATACGAAAAATCAATACATAATATAATAAGGCATACAATTCGGACGCCAATGGAATAACTGAAAGCTTAAGTGGCTGACATTAAGAGTATAACCTAGCTTGGTTCGAGCCCAAGAAGAGGAGCAAACAAAGCCGTTACGTAAGTAGCGGCTTTTTTGTTTTTGGTGGGTTTTGGATTTAATCAGAGTGCCAAAAGCTTTCGTGATTGGTTCGAGCCCATTGCTTGCCCCAATTACTATCGGGAAGGAGCAGCAAACAAAGCCGTTACGTAAGTAGCGGCTTTTTTTTTTTTTTGAGTGACTTTTGGTCTTTTAGAGAATAAACTCAAAGTTGGTTGATTATTGTATTGGTGGAAAACACCAACGATAGCATGTCAGTTCAATTCGTACATACAAAATTACAACAATTGTAAATAGATTACCATATATGTAATTTTTAGCTTTATCTTTGTGATATAGAATTGATTTTCTTCTCATATGCACATTATTTCATTCAAAAAATTAAGAGATTTTTTTTCGAAAGAAACCAACGCTACTACAGCATTGCGAGATTGGTATATAATAACTAAGAAGGCTGAATGGGATAGTTTTGCTGATTTAAAGAATACCTTCAATTCTGCGGACAACGTTGGGAATGGAAGATTTGTTTTCAATGTTAAAGGAAACCATGACCGGATTGTAGCCATCGTACGATTTAAGTTTAAGAAAGTGCTAATTCGATGGGTAGGTAGCCATAAGGATTACGACAAAATAAAGAATATCGATAAATTTTAATGATATGAGCAAATTAATAACACATGAAGAATACGTCAAGGCAAACCTTCGCTTGGAAGAATTGGTAGATATTGTCGATGACGATACGCCGTTGGATGATCCTTTAGCAAAAGAGTTTATGAAGATTAGCGATATCATCGAGTGCTATGAAGAAATCCATTTTCCTATTGGTCTGCCAACCTTACAGGAAATGATCAAGTTGAGGATGTTTGAATTGGGTTTAAGAAAGAAAGATCTAGCTACGCTTTTGAATACAAGCGCTTCGCGAATAAGTGATTATCTAAATGGTAATAGAGAGATTACTTTAAATGTTGCAAAAGCTTTGCATCAAAAGTTGAATATTGATAGCGATATTATTTTACAATGAATGTTGAGGTGGAAATCCATTATAACTTCAAAAGAAATTTTGATTTTTCCGCTAAATATTTAGTATAAAGAAAAAAGCCCCAATTTTCATCAGAGCTTTATTCAAATTGGTACTTTAATCCGTTGAGGGACGTGCTATATATATATTATGCTGAGACAGCTAACTTATTTTTTTTGTAATCACTAGGCGTACAGTCGTATCGTTCCTTAAATATTTTAGAGAAGTAACTTCGGCTGGTAAATCCAACGCTGTACACAATTTCTGAAATGTTTAAGTCGGTATTGATGATCAGTTCCTCCGATTTGGTCAATCTTACCGAACGAATATATTCGCAAACAGTCAAGCCGTGCTGAAACTTAAAGCCTTCTTGTAATTTGGCTGCAGATAATCCAACGCGATCACTCAGGTTTTCAACTTTATGATCTAAATCTGGAAATTCATTGATATATTCCGTGAGTTTTGCAATTAAACTGATTTCCATTTTAGTTAAAGAGGTCGGTTCCATCTCCAAATTCTCGATGTCGTTATTATGGTGGTCAATTTCCAGCGCCAAGATGACGTTTACAATGCCTTTGGTCAATAATTCCCGCACCAAACCTTCTTGTTTGATGGATTGTAGCTGTTTGATGCTTTCGGCTATTTTAAGGTTGTATGAGCCGATATATAGATAGTCCTCTTTCTTATCTGAAATGAAGGCATCTTTTAACTTTGTGCTCCATTGTGAAGTGCTATCATAAGAAGTGTTCACCGAAATTAGTGTCGCTACGGTTTCTACATTCTTTTCTAAGACAATGATGTTTTGTTCTGATATAATGTTCGCGACAATGCTGGTTTGAAAAGCGTCAATCGTATTGGTGATGCTATCCGCATTGAAAGATTGCGATAATCTTCCTTTTGAGCAGTAAATGAAATTGACATGAGTTGCAAGGCACGTGTCAATAGTCATTTTAATATTTTCATGGGCAATGATATCAAACTCCAAAACGGCTAGTCCATCTTCAAGAGCAATGGAGCGGATGCTGCCTTTTGCGATATCATTATCAATATTAAGTTTATACTCGGCCGTGTTTTTGGCTAACGTACCACCAATTTCAGTTTTTAGTGTATCAAAAAAGGAATACAGATCGTTAACTTTAGATGCAATTGTTATCATGGCTTGTTATTTTATTGGTTAATTATTGGTGTCTGGAATTTATATTTGGCCGTTGTTTGTGGCTAATATTCTAATTCTGGCATTTGTGCTACTACGATTCGTTTTTGGAAAAACTCGGCATATTGCTTTAGGTCGGAAGGTTGGGTAGTTTTCATGTTTATCGATTCTCTTAAATTTTGTTTGTAATAGTTATCGGCGTTGTAATTCGATACGTTAATGTTTCTCAAAAAGTCCCGCCACTCCTAAGAGAATTGACGTTAACAGTAAAAAATGAACGGATTCATTTAGACCATATACAAAGTAGCTTAAGGCCCATACAATCACGACTAAAACTGATATTGTGTAAAACAAGGTTTTCATATGAAATGCTAAATCCTTTTTGTTGGCTTATTATTTACATTACAAAGATGCGGAGGCATCTCTTATTTTTTCTTACAGCATTTTCGGAATTGATTATAGAATTTCCATAAATGGCAAAAAAAAACACCCTATATGTGGTATAAAGGGTGTTGATTAAGAAGTTGTTTTAAAAGTCTTAGCTAATTGGGAGATAAAAAGTAAAGGTGGAACCTTCAATTACCTTTCCTTCGGCGGTAATATAGCCGTTGTGATTTTCGACAATTTTTTTGCAGATAGAAAGGCCGATGCCTGTACCGGAGTATTCTGTTTTGTTGTGCAGCCTATTAAATAGAATGAAAATCTTGTCAGCATACTCTTGGTCAAAGCCAATCCCGTTGTCTTTTATGGTAATGGTATGGTAGAGGTTGTATTTTGAATATTTCACTTTGGGTAAATCACTTGCCTTTGTTTGTGAATAGGTAATTGTGATAACTGGTGCTATATTTTTACGACTGTACTTTAAGGAGTTGCTGATGAGATTTAAAAACAATTGTTTGATTTGAAATGGGATCACTTTCATGGAAGGCATTCTGTCCGATGAAATCCGTGCTCTCTTATCGGAGATGATTTCTGCCAGATCGTGTTTAGCGGTTTCCAATAAGATGTTAACGTTCGACTCCTCGAAAGCTTCCTCTGATTTATTGGTTCTTGAAAACTGTAATAAGTCATCTATTAAGGATCGCATTCTTGCGGATGATGATTTGATGCGCTGTATATAAAGTTTGCCATTGGCGGATAACTGTTCCTGTTCTTTATCTTCCAATCGGGAGATGAAGGTTTGGATTTTTCGTAAAGGCTCTTGCAAATCGTGGCTGGCAACATAGTTGAATGACGCCAGTTCTTTATTGTTGCGTTCTAATTCGAGGTTTCTTTCTTCAATTAATCGGTAATTTTCGATTTCGTCGGTAATGTCGGCCGTTGTTCCCAACAGTTTTTTGTAGCCTTCTGAATCGATTAAAACTTTTCCGTAGGATTTGAAATGTTTGACGCTGCCATCTTTTTGAAGAATTCTGTAATGTGTGAAAGGCAAATCTTCGTTTGCCATCATTTTAGTGACTTGCTCTGAGAATTTATCCAAATCTTCCGGATGGACGAAAGCCATAAAGTGTTCCATGGTTGGTTCGAACGACTGGGGTTCTTCTCCAAGCAATCGGTAGAGGTTGTCAGAAAACTCAAAAGTGTCCTTTTCTACATGCCAGATCCAATTGCCGAGTTTGCTGATAATTTCAGATTGCGTGGTGGATTCCTTGAAAGTTTCTAAAAGTTCATTCTTTTGCTTTAAACTTTTGAGATTCTTACTGATTTGGATGTATATCAACAGTAAAATGACCAGTGATAAAATCAAAACATAGTAAACGATCATGGGAGCGTTAGACAGTGTTTTTGAACTCTTTTCTTTTCTAATACCAAGCATGTTATTTTCATGAGTGGTCATTTGAATGATTTTAAAGCGCACGCTATTCATGGTGCGTCTCCCTTCATTGAAACCCGAAATAAATTCTGGCGATTCCAGTTTGTTGGAAACCGCGAGCTGCAGTGTTTTTTCGAAAATATCGAGACTTTCGTCAATTTTGATTTCTAGTTCTTCTAGATTTTTTTGTTGTTCTGGATTGTCGACCGTTAGATACTTTAAATGGTCTAAGCTACTGTCTATTGCTTCGCCACTTGATAAAAAAGGTTCTAAAAAGGTGGAATCTTTGGATATGATAAAGGCTCTTTTGCCACTTTCGGCATCTTTCAGAAGAGAAGCCAGTTTCTCTAATTCGATATGAATCTGGTAGGTGTGCTGAACTTCATCAAAACTTTTGGATAGCTTCTGTATATATTGATATGCTAAACCGCCCATGACCAAAACAATGAACAAACTTAAACCGAAGATGATTTTCAGAAAGCGCTCAGAATTATAGATGGACTTGAAATTCATATTTACAAACGTAATAAAAAATTGTCTTTATTCAATCCGTTAGTGTGATACTGCCAATTCATGGTCACCACATCAGATAATATTTTTTTAAGAATGTTGAAGTTATCGGGCTTTTTGATGTAGATATTGGCGCCATTGACAAAGGTGTCTTCAATATCTTCTTCTGAGGCCGAAGTGGAATATATGGCGATGGCGATGTCTTTAAAGCGATCATTGCATTTAATTTCCTGCAAACACTCCAAGCCGGATTTTTTGGGCATGTTCAAATCTAAAAAGAGAATGTTTGGCAACACTGAATCCGATTGGTTTAAAGCGTCCATCAGCGCAACGCCATCTTTATAAACGGCTACTTTGGTCTGCATTTTCAGTTCTTCAAAAGCTTCTACAAAAAATAAGCGGTCATCTTCATCATCGTCCGCCAATACTACATAAGTGTAATCTTCCCGCATTTTCTTCTATTCGTTTTTGTTAGTGTTTAATTCTCTTCTTTTGGTAATAATTCTCTGAAACGTTGTCGGTGTAATGCCTGTGGTGTTTTTAAATTGAGTGCTTAAGTGCGCCACACTGGAATATTGCAATTTAAATGCAATCTCTGTCAATGACAAATCCGTGTTGATCATCAATGATTTGGCGTATTCAATGCGCTGAAGGATGATAAAGTTTTCAACGGATGTATAAGTCACTTCTGAAAATAGATTGGAAAGATAGCCATAGCTATGTCCCAATTTATCGGAAAGGTAAACCGAACTTTTAACGTTGATGGTATCATTCGCATTTAAAACCATGTCAATGATGGCGTCCTTCATTTTCTGCACCAAAATAACCTTTTGATTTTCTATTTTCTCAATACCGTAATCGTCGAGAATGTTGTCAAATGCCTGCAATTTATCTTCAGGAACTTTTTCTAGAAATTCAATCTCTCCAAAATTCAGCATTCGATATTTGATGCCAAGTTCCGTCAGTTTATCATCGATAAATCTGGAGGATAAAGTGGTGAAATCAAATTTAATAAAGATTTTCATGGCGTACGAAATAGAGGACGAAATTAAACATTATTTTAAATACATAGGAGCGCTCCATACCATTTAAAAACACCAATAAAACGCATAATGTGGAGGCTTAAATTAAACATTTTTTTTATTTTAAATTATAAATTTATCTCAATCAAATGTATTCAAGACTATTGCCTACGCACATGACATGAGCAAAAAATCGAATAATTCTGAAAAGATAGTTTTTTTTTGTTTAGCTTAGAGTTGGAAAACATTGTGAAAATCGCGTGCAAAATTGCTTACATACAGTCTCATTGAGAGCAGTACCTTTGCTCATAAGGCTCCATAGTTCAAGGGATAGAATAAAAGTTTCCTAAACTTTAGATTCAGGTTCGAATCCTGGTGGAGTCACTAGATTTTCCGTAAGGACAGCTCACGAGCTATCCGTTCAAAAGAAGTAATTTTTTGATATGCCATCTTTGGGTTTATCACCAAACTCATGACTATCTCAAGTTTTAGGATAGTCAAAACCATGCTTTCTAGATTGTTATAAATACATAAAAATCGCTATATTAGTATCTTAAACTCAACAGGAAGTCTTTTTTTGAAATAGGATTTCCATTAAAATCTTCCATTTATGATTATTCCTATTGTTCTGGGCATCATTGTCCTTCTTGTTTTTTTGATGGTTTCTGCGTTCAACCGTTTTGCCAAAAACCGAAACGTAGTAAAGGATGCTTGGGGAAATATTGATGTCGCTCTTAAGCGCCGTTATGATTTGATTCCCAATTTGGTGGAAACGGTAAAAGGTTATGCCACTCACGAAAAGGAAACCTTAGAAAGAGTTGTACAAGCCCGAAATGCGGCCATGCAAGTGCCTGAGGGCGATATTAACGCTCAGATAAAAGCAGAAAACCAATTGCAACAGTCCTTGCGTAGCATATTCGCTTTGAGCGAATCTTACCCAGATTTGAAGGCGAATGTGGGTTTTCTAGATTTACAGCAGAAACTGAGCGAGATAGAAGAAAATTTGGAGCGCAGCCGTCGTTATTATAACGGAACCGTGCGTGAAAACAATACGTATGGCGAAAGTTTGCCAGGTGCATTGTTTGCAGGTATGCTCAAATATCA
>NZ_JBMDWE010000068.1:0-7772 GCF_053579655.1 Gelidibacter sp.
TAGCCATTGCGTCTTCAATTCCTTTTCTGGAATTGAATCCACCTTCCCTTGAAAAAGGGAAGGAATTATTTAATTGGGCTGAGTTTGATGTTTTAGCGACAAACTGAACTTCTCACTTACTACTTCTTACTTCGTGCTTTCAACTTCGTGCTTTCAACTTCGTGCTTCCAGCTTCGTGCTTCCAGCTTTTTTACTCCACATTTACCCGAATCCCTTCACTATGACTTGTAAACTCCGGAGCATACATACTTTGAATGGTGGTAATACCATTGCTCATATTTCCACTATTATTCACACGTAAATCATATTCAAAAACATAAACACCTTTCGGCAAATAGTCAAAGAAGAAATTGGTGGCGGCATCTTTTGTACTTTCATAATAACCTAAGCCATCTTGGTATTTGTAGCTAGACAAAACATTCACTGGCTCAAAACCTGCAGCACGCATATCTTTCATATGTAAGAATTCCATGTCTCTATCGCTGCGTAATTCGATGCGAACTCTTACCAAATCGCCTACTTTTAAATCAGTTTTGGAAGTGATTTCTGAAATTTGTTCGCCTTTATCGGTATTAGTTTTAAGGAACAGTTTTTTGTTCAATTTTAATGGCGTTTCAGCAAAAGTTATTTTGTCCAGATCTTCGAAATATTGCCAGTACAAACTTCCCCAAGCAATGCCTTCGCCTTTTTTAGTCAAAGTCACGTTTGCCATTTCTGGGGTTATTTCTGGACCAGTCCAGGATGTTTTGTAGTAGCCAGTTCCAGCTTCTACTTTAACCGCTTCTAATTTGGAAGGTTCGATTTTTTTGCCGCCCACAACAACATCGACCATATCAGTGACGCTCAGCCAATCACTGCCTTGCAACAATAAGGCATAAACAGCTTCGGTTGTGGCTTTGGTGGTTTTCCAACTGTTGGTCTGTTTGTTTTTAAGCAACCAGATTTTTAAATTATCAACCGTATTTACGTCCTTTTGAATTTCTGAAAAAGCTTCAATCATCAGCGCTTGCGTTTCAATCGGCGCTTGGTACCAAAACCATGAGGATTTATTGTCTTTCCAATACATGCCTAATTCATCAGAAGTAATGCTGTTTTCCTTTAGAGATTTTAAAATGCTATTCGCGGTTTTTGAATCTTTAGCGCGATGCGAAACCATTGCCATCAAGCCTTTAGCATATATGGAACGCGGTAGCCAATACTTCTGGATTTGCGTTTGATAATAATCGGTGATGGTTTGAACTTCTTTGCTTTTTGCGATTTCCGGGAAAAAGCTACGCGTATACAAATAGTGTAATTGCGTATAGCTTAAATGGTCTTTGCTTAAATCGACTTTTTTATCATATTTTCTGATGTCTTTGTATTCTTGAACAAATTCGGCATCTAAATAAGTGATGGCTTTTTTGATCATGTCACTAGATGATCCTTCAATTCCCTTCTGGTTAACATCAAGTTGTTTCAAATGCCCAAAACCAGTAATGATTTGTTGTGTGATAAAACGATTTTCTCTCCCACCTTCAAACCAAGCCCAAGCACCGTTATTCATTTGGTTGTTCTGAAGTTTGCGTTGTGCCGATTGCAATTCGTTGGTCATTTTGTTCAGGTCAAACAATAGCGCGATCCGTTTCTTTTGCTCAGTTTCAGATTGGGCATCTCGTAACCAAGGCGTTTCCTGAATTAGGATATCTTTTAATTCGTCATTCTTTTCAAGATTGCTGATCAAGGCATCTTGAGAAGCCCATTGGTCAAAGACCTCTTTAATTCTCGGATTGCCATAGGCGATATGACTGGCCAACGCATTGGCGTAATATCTACTGAAGATTTGTTCGTTACAGTCGTAAGGATATTCCATTAAATAAGGCAATGCCTGAACGGCATACCACGCCGGATTGGAAGTCATTTCCAAGGTCAGTTTTTGGTTTTTGAGTGTTTTTGAAGCGGCTGAGCCTGATGAAGCCAATTTGTCTAAAGTAAAAGTTCTGGTTTCATTAGAACGCATCCACATCGGCAAGGTTTCGGTTACCAACATTCGGTTTGAGAGTACCGGTAGGACGTTTTGTTCGCCGTCACTATAAACGCCAGATTTTGCAATGACTTTATATAAGACGGCATCCACATCATCAGGAATGTTTAAACTCCACGTGATTTGGGTGTTGCCTTTCGCATCGACAGTAAAAGGTTTTCTATTGTTAGAATTATTAAGTTTTGCATCAATAGCATTGCCGGTAATCGCATCAAAAAGTTGTAAAATGGCCTCTCCAGATAACGACTTATCTGTAAGATTAGCGATTTTGGTACTGATGGAAATCGCATCGCCATGACGTAGAAAACGAGGTGCATTTGGGATGACCATCAATTCCTTTTGAGTAACAGTTTCTAAAGATGTGGTTGCGCTTTCTAAGGATTTAGTATGGGCCAATAACTGTAATTTCCATTTGGTCAAAGCTTCTGGTGTCGTAAAACTAAATGTGACATTTCCGTCTGCATCGGTTTGTAATAGTGGAAAGAAGAATGCCGTTTCCTGAAGATTTTTCCGAATGCCGACAGATTCTAAATCTTCTTTAGGTTCATTGTTTGAATCCGAAGGAGATGGTGGTAGAGGAGGTGTATTCAGTTGTTCCATAACCTCTCCTTCAGCCTTGTTGTCAGAGAATGAATCTTTTCGCATTACCAAAGTGTTTTCCATTTGAACCCCTGAAGCCATGCCTCGAACCATTGTATCCATCCCATATCTTCCATTCCCGAAATAAAGGCCAAACCAATTCCATTGATCATAATTTTGGTAGGGATAGCTTAAATTATTGGTTGGCAAATACACATTAAAAGCGCCGCTGCCAAAGCTATTAGTGGCGCTCCGCTGGTTATTGCTGTAATAAACAGGTTGATATAACGGACTAAATATCCATTGATGCGGTTGAAATTGATCCAAAGACATATCATACATACTTGCCAATAATTCAGCACTTACTTTATCGCCTTGTGGGCCTTTGATGTTGAAACTCCAGGTTTCGTCGGCTCCAGGCTCTAATTTGTCTCTAAAGGTTTTGGTTTCAATAGTCAATTCTGATTTTGGATACGGAACAGCAATAGTTAGTGTTCCAGACTGAAAACTGTTAAAAGCTGCAAAACTGTAATGAACGGCAAAGCCGCCCAAATCTGATTCTAATACAGGAATGGCAATCGTTTTTTTGTTATTGCTCAGCGGAATAATATAAGTCTTGATGATTTTTCGATCTTTTTCTACATCTACTGTGACTACTAAGTTTTCCGCAGCACTACCAAAAGTAATGATCACATTCTGTCCGATTTTATAAGTGGATTGATCGGTGCTCACACTAAATAATTGATGGTCAGGAAGTGTTTTGTCTTCTGGACTGAACACAAAAGTTCTGGCTTGATCCTTTACCAACTGTCCAAATCGATCGCTACTTTCCAAAACAACGACATAGTTTCCAGAATCCCATTTTTTAAGATTTCCTAAGTCGATTTCCTTGGATTTAGAAGTGTCAAAATTGGTTTCAAAAACTATTTTTCCTTTGTCCCAATTTTCTGGGTTCTGCTCATCTTGATAGGCTTCATGCGGAAATAATTTTTTAAACTCTTCACGAGACATCTCTTGGTAATCTGGTGCTGCCCAAGGACGCGGTCTTAAAACTTCTCTCGGAGCTTCGAGTTTATAAATTTTGATTGTGCCTTGAGCGGGAACAAATTCGCCATTTAAATTTTTGGTCGTAAGTGTTAATTGGTTTTTCTTACTGGTTTTATCCAACTGATCTTCAATATTGATATTTGCTAAAAGCGCATGATAGCCAATATTCACAATTGTGGT
Source organism: Gelidibacter sp. (assembly GCF_053579655.1). Taxonomy (NCBI): domain Bacteria; kingdom Pseudomonadati; phylum Bacteroidota; class Flavobacteriia; order Flavobacteriales; family Flavobacteriaceae; genus Gelidibacter; species Gelidibacter sp. The sequence goes on from NZ_JBMDWE010000068.1 coordinate 3,827, forward strand.
TGCACTTCGCGTTTCGCCATTAAGATCGGTCACATCGGCGGTAATTTCATAATTGAACACTGGCAAATTGGTTTTATCTACACTTTCATCAGGAATAGCTTTAAAAGTAATTTCAAAATTGCCGTTTTTATCTGTGATGCTTTCGCCATGTGCAATTTCTTGTGGCTCACTGTTAAACCAAGGTCGGTACCAATAATACCAAAGTGGAAATTTGACTTTGCGATGGACACGATACACTACTTTTGCATCGGTAATGTTACTTCCTGCATACGCCAAAGCTTTACCTTTTACGGTAACAGAATCGTTGACTTTAAAGGTTTCGGTTAAGGGTTTAAAGCTGGTCTCAAATTTTGGACGTTTGTATTCTTCAACAGAAATAGTTGTGTAACCGTAACTTCCGGCAAAGATGCTGATGCCAAAACTACCTGTTAATCCATCATTGGGAAGTATGAATTCTCCGGAAACCGAACCGTAATCGTTGGTTTTGAGTTGTAGTTCCTTAACCACTTCGCCATTGACATTGGTAAGGGTCACTTTTGTTGATTGATTGGCATAAACGCTGGTCTTTTTATGTTCTGTTTTTGTAGCAATGCCTTTAAAGTAAACCACTTGTCCTGGTCGGTAAATGCTGCGATCCGTAAATAAAAACGGATGGTAGCTCACTTGATCTGGCCCATCGTTATCGTTATAATATCTGTTGCTATAATAATTCTTAAAGTAGGCAGTTTCGCCATTATAGACTGCGGTAACATCCATATTGTAATAGCGGTTTTCGGAGTTTGTCAGGCTGAATTCGCCTTGTTTATCGGTTTGGAAACTTTGTGTTTTATAACTGTTATTATAATTTTCTTGGTAGCTTACTGTAACTTTCGCCCCAACAATTGGTTGACCATTGGTTCTGTTGATCAATTGAAACAATTCTTTTTTGGTATCAAACTTGGTCAGCAACGCCATATTGGTTACTTGAATCGTTTTATAAGCGAAAAATTCGCCATTCGAAAAATCAGGCGTTGCTACAATAAGGTATTGTCCGTTGCTCAATTTTGGAACGACAACCTCAGTAGTGTGTACTTGAAAATCCTTTTCGTCCTTAAGTGGGCTTTGCCAATCTTCCGTGGGTTTTAAGCTTTTGATAAAAGCAAATTGTTCCTCTTGTCGAAAGGTTTTATTAAATTTCTCTAATTGTGAATCAGAAATTTTAAATGCTTTGAATTTTAAATTATTCAAATTAGAATAGCTTACCAATAATAGACTGTTTTCTTGAACAGGAATACTGTTTTCTGCAGTGAGTTGTAAAGTTGGTTTTAAAATGATATCCTTTAAAACGATACAATTTTCGGCACCTTTACTTTTAGGGAAGGCTTTGATCGCAGCGTTGCAAATTTCTAATGCTTCTTTGAATTTCCAGCGGACATCAGCTTTGGTTTTGGCTTGGAAGTTTTGGCCTTGTTGATAATATAGTGATGCTATTTCAAATTCATAACGTGTAGAAACGTCATAACTTTTATAGGTTTCAGAAGCCTTTTTAAGTGTATTCAAGAATATAGCGTCTTTATGAGGAAATGTCGCACTGTTTTTAACAAAAATTAAGCGTTGAATATCCACATCAGCTAAGGCATAAGGTTCTTTATCCTTGAGATGAAAAGCGATGAGGTTTTTATAAATTTTTAACGCTTTGAATTGCAGCGACGTCGAATCTTGATGGGTAATCTCTAATTTTGAAAAAGTTTTGGCATCACTTAAAAACTCAGGATTATCAATTGAAAATTTATAGGCAGGTTGGGTAATGCTGTTTTCATCTGTTTGGTAAAACGTCAGGGCATTTTGATTTAGAAAATCGAAAATCGTTGGTCTGTATAATTTTGAATCCTTTTGAGTCTGTAATAATTCATCATAATTCACTAATTGGATTTGCTGAAGGATCAACCCGTTTTTAAGCGAATTTTGAAAATGATGATCAATTTCTGAAAATAAGGTTTGTAAGTCCCAAGTTCTGAAATCGTCAGCATTGACTTTGCTTTCTGTCTTTGTTCTGTTGTAAAATTGATAACGATTTTGTTGAAAGTACTGCCAATATAAATTGGCGAGCATATTTTCTAGAATATTCTTGGTTGGGCTTTCGCTTTTTGCAATTTGGGATTTGAAATCGTTGATGATCTTTAATTGAGCATCTTCCTCTAAAACCAGTGCGTACTTACTTTTGTACAATAAACTCTTTACGTGTTGTGAGGTGTTTTTGTCGGTAAAGGCCAATTTGGAAATTTGATCAACCACCTCTAAAGCTGATTTAGTCAAACCTACAGATTCCAATTTTTCTACTTGTTTCCAGAGTTTTTCGTAATTGTTGGATTGCGCCTGTGTGAAATTTGCAAAAAAAACGACCATAAATACTGCTATAAAATGTTTCATCATTTGAATATATTTTTATCCTTGAAAAGAAATTTTTCGAAATCTAATATGTAATGACTTTTTAAAAAAGACGAAATACGTCAGGCCTGCGTTTGATTGAGTGAAGTTAACAAAATTAGAAGTTAACTTTATTATCTTTTTGTCATTATGCAAAAACAATACCATAAGCATCACTATTCATTAATAAGGAATCAAGATCGCTTCGCTTTTAGAATTAAGAACAAAGACTTTGAATCGTAATGTGGAAAAAAAATGTGTTTAGGATTTAAATTCGAACCAAACCATATGTCCTACTTATTTTTATAAAACCTGGAAAAATGAAGGAGGTTAGGAGTCCTTCTAGCGGAATGAGAGTTAATAAAACTTCGAAAACCTCTAAACTCTAATGTTTTTTACGTAGTTCGAAGAAGCTTTAATTAGACAATAATACCTAAGAATGTCTACTTTTGAATTCAGAATCTATTATATGAAATATACTGTCTTTTTTTTCTTCTTTTCACTTTTTGCCATAGGTCAGACGGATCTTGAAAAAGCTGAGCAATTCCTAGCTGACAAACAATTTACAAAAGCACAAGACCTTATGGTTTCTTATGTAATGCACCATCCTGATCATCGGAAGGCGATTGAATTGTTGGGAGATATATATGGCCATCAGAAAAAATGGGATGAGGCTATTGAGAATTATAAAATCTTGGTGGATTTAAGTCCCAAAACGGCCAATTATCATTATAAATATGGTGGTGCGTTGGGTATGAAAGCACTATCAATTAGCAAAATAAAAGCGGTGGGAATTATTGGCGATGCGAAGCATGAATTCATCACGGCAGCCGATCTTGATCCGAAACATATCAACACCCGATGGGCTTTGGTTGAGCTGTATATGCAGTTGCCAGGAATCATTGGTGGTAGCAAAAGTAAGGCGCTCAAATATGCGGACGAATTACAAAATCTCTCTAAAGTAGATGGCTATTTGGCCAAAGGTTATATTTATGAATATGACAAGGAATTTGTTTCTGCAGAAAAGTATTATAAGCTCGCTATCGTGGAAGGTGGATCTTTTCTTTGTTATGAAAAATTGACAAACTTATATGAACATCAGAAGCAATACGATAAAGCGATTGCCAATATGGAAGTTGCTTATAATAAACACCAACAAAATCTCTTAAATTATCAGATTGGAAAAGTTTCTGTAGATTATAACGTGCAATTGGATAAAGGAGAAGCACATTTAAAAATGTACCTGAAAAATTATTCTAAGGCAGATGAGATGCCAAAAGCTTGGGCAAATTTTCGATTGGCACAGATTTGCAAACTTCTAAAAAATAAGCCAGAGGCTTTGAGTTATATTGAACTTGCTATTAGTGAATTACCAAAAGAAGATGCGTTTAAGAAGGAGAAGACGGTGATCTTAAGTTTGAAGTAGTGCAAGCTTACACAATCAACAACACTCCGATTTCACCTAAATTATTATCTTCAGATTAACTGAATTTTCAAACACCGCCAAATCAAAAGTTCCTTTCCTTTTTTCAAGGAAAGG
>NZ_JBMDWE010000069.1:0-6882 GCF_053579655.1 Gelidibacter sp.
AAATAATGAAGCCGAAATTTATGCGCGCATTTCCGTAAATGGCAAACGCGTCAACCTAAGTTTAAAAAGAAAAGCAAACATTGATCAATGGGATGCGCGAACCAAACGTGTAAAAGGTAATTCGCCTTTTGCGAGGCAAACCAACCAATATCTCGAAGAAGTCAATTCCCAAATCTTCCAGATCTATCAGGATCTCAAATTTAAAGGCGAGCTCATTACTGCTGAACTTGTAAAAGCTCACTATACCGGGGGTACTGAAGAACAGGGTAAATCATTGCTTGAGATATTTGGTTATCATAACAAGAAAATTGAGAACACTTTGGCACCTGGTTCCATCCGAAACTTCGGAATTACAGAATCCTACATTAAAAAGTTTCTGCTTAAAAAACGCAAAACCACAGATGTTTATCTCAAACAGCTCAACTACGAGTTTCTCACCGACTTTCAGGTGTATCTATCCAATTTGTATCCTGCAGGCCATCCAAGGGCTTTAAGTCAAAATACAGTGATGAAGCACATTCAGCGATTGCGGAAAATAGTTACCCTGGCCTTTCATATGGAATGGATGGTTAAGGATCCTTTCGTGCGTTGGAAGATGTCCTTCGATAAAACCAACAGAGAATTCCTTTCCGAAATTGAATTAAATAGATTAGAAACTAAGGAGTTTATTTCTGACCGACTAGATCGCGTCCGCGACCTATTTGTTTTTAGCTGTTACACCGGAATCAGTTATGTGGATATTATGACGCTTACATCAGACAATGTCATCTTGAACATTGATGGTAGTTATTGGATCGAGACCAAAAGACAAAAAACAAATACTGTGGTCAAGGTGCCTTTATTGTCACAGGCTCTAAGAATCATTGAAAAATACAAAGACCATCCCGTAACGGCCGTTTCCGAATCCTTATTACCAGTAATTACCAACGAGAAATTAAATGCCTACCTCAAGGAAGTCGCCAATTTCGTGGATATTAAAAAGAACCTGACTTTCCATATGGCGCGTCACACGTTTGCGACGACCATAACTTTGTCCAATGGGGTGCCCATAGAAACTGTTTCTAAAATCCTGGGTCATACCAAAATTTCGACGACTCAAATTTATGCCAGAGTATTGGAACATAAAATTAGCGCCGACATGAATAACTTAAAATCGATTTTAGAGACTAAGAATAAGGCGCAAAATAAAGATGGAGGTGTAAAAGATGCTAATTAGCTAGTATTTAGGGGGTCATGAGTTTGAGGCTTTGATTAATTGAATATAATTTATAGCTTGTTGTGCTAATTTAACCAGCTTGGCGCCTATTTATGAAATTAATCAATCAAGTCTTAATAGACTATAAACTCAATGTGCAGCTTATCGAAAATACCGATCTAACTAAGATGAAAAACATCAAAGTTGGAATAGACCTTTCCATGCAAACCATGAAGGAGCTTCGAAAACTGACCCAGTTACAGAATAGTTTTCCAACCCAGGAAGATGAAATTCACTTTTTCAAAAACATCAAGCCTTTCGTTTTAGGAAGACTTAAATTTTTTGGGGAACTTCAAAAATTCGAGCTGAAATGGCCCAAGGCAGACGTCAAAAGTCAGAAGAAATATATTCGATCGTCTATAAAGACACTTGATCACTTTAGGATTGATAATCTTCTGTTTTGGCATTATATAAAAAATAAAGAAACTCGAAATGACAGTCTTTACTTCTTGCGAAATAATTATCAGGTGGGAATAGGTGGAGATATGTCTCAATTTATTGTGGATCCCGAATTTTATACTTCATACGATATCCTCAAGGCACGATTTGTAGCAGCTGATTTACTAGCTAAACATTATAAAAGGTTGCAACTAAAATTATCCAATAAAGGATCGCCTGTTAACTCAGACTTGACTTTAAATAAAAACCAAACCTGGAACGGATCAAAAACAGATTTGGTGGAGCTTATTCATGCGCTCCATGCTGCTGGGGCTTAAATAACGGCCAATCTGAAATAGCTAAAACGATTCAATGCTGCGAAACTTTCTTTAACATCAATCTCGGAAATACATACAAAACCTTCGCGGAAATAAAATCCCGTAAAAACGATCAAACTAAATTTATAGATTCCTTAAAACAAGGCTTGTTGAAGAAAGTAAATACAGACGACTCTGAGGTTATTTAGTTGATAATCAGCTGAAAGGGAAAATTGCAAATGTTAAATTTCTTCGTACTACCGAAAGACTACCGAAAGAATGTCAAAAATTTTTCTCAGTTCTTTTTTACCCATCAAATCACTACAAAATCTATTATAAATCTTGTGGTTATTTCTGAAATTGATTAAAAAAATGACGCCTCATCATGTGGTTGATTAATTTGCCAAGAACATCACGGGAATTTAGTGTCCCCATAAAAAATAGACACAATACTGGTTTAGCCCCTAAAGCCTTATTATATATGGCTTTAGTCAAGATTAAGCCAATCAAATTCCCACTTTTCAAATGTTAAATTTCTTCGTACTACCGAAGGACTACCGAAGAATTCACAACAATAACTCGCAGCTTTGTAGAACAAAAGTCAAATCAACCCAAGTGCTATCAATAATGATAGTTTTTAAAGAAACCTTACCACCAGATGAGGTAAACATTAACTCTTAAAAATTTTGTTCTACAATGGCTACAGCAATTATTACTACTGAAGATCTCTACGACTTCAAAATGGAATTGATCAGCGAATTCAAAAAGCTTCTGGACCACAAAAAGCCAGAGGCGCCGCTCGCAAAAAAATATTTGAAATCTGCTGAGGTGATGGACCTGCTCAAGATCAGTCCTGGCACGCTTCAAAACCTTAGGGTAAACGGCACATTGCCCTTTACCAAGATTGGCGGCACCATTCTCTACGAGTATTCTGAAATACTGCGTATTCTCAACCTTAACAAGGTTTCTTTATAAGTGTTAATAGCAGGCAAAATCCCGCAGGAATGCGGGATTTTCAATTTTTTTACCATGACTGAGGTTAATTTCATACAACATTTAAAGGCCGTATTCTTGCTTTTTGCCAAGGACAATCGCCTTAATCCAACGCACATAAGTCTGTATTTGGCTTTTTTCCAAATCTGGAACCACAACCGGTTTCCACAGCGTTTTTATGTAAATCGGGAGGAGGTGATGCGACTGGCCAAAATTGGCTCAAAATCAACCTATCACCGCTGCGCAAAAGACCTGAATAATTTCGAATATCTCCTGTATTTTCCTTCGCATAATCCGTTCAAGGGCTCCGAAATCAACATGCTCATTTTCGGGACAAGCTCTGGACAAGCATTGGTTTCAAGTGTCCCATTTTCGGGACAAGCATTGGATTTAAGTGTCCCAAATTCGGGACAAGTAGTGGGACGTTTATATAAACATAATAAAACAATAGTAAACAGTTATAAACTGCAAAAGCCAAAAAATGAAAATCAAGTTTTAGATTTTTTTAAAAAACAAAAATGGTCGGAAATGGAAGCTGCAAAATTTTTTAATCACTACGAATCGACGGGATGGAAATTGGGCGGAAAAGTCCAAATCGAAAATTGGCAGGCCACGGCAAAAAATTGGATGATCAAAGCGGCCGAAATTGCCCTAAAAACAAAAACAAACGAAAACGGTTCCCAACTGTCCCAAAATCGGGACAACCTCCATACCACTCGAAATAAAGATTACAACCAGCCACTTTAATTTTTTTTGATGTGACACCCAGAATTCTTAAACTCTAAAAAAATGAAACACTTTTCATCAAATTACAACCTGAGCAACCCAAGCATTATTTATGAAGGGGCCTCACAGTTCGAACTAGGCAAACTGGAAGGCAGAGTTATTCAATATGATTTTGAAAGGATTTTGCAATATCTCTTGGTCAAAGGGAAATTGATGTTCGGGAAAAATTTTAAAATTTACAATGAGGATCACAAACTGATTCTTAAACTATCCAGTTACTTCATTCAAGACCGCCAGTTCGCTCTAAAATTCGGAATTGATATAGATAAAGGTTTACTGCTTTCGGGACCTGTAGGCTGTGGCAAAACGACCATGATGATGTTATTGCCGCATTTGGTGCCGCACAAAAGAAAATATAACATCGTTCCGGCAAGAAACATTGTTTTTGGATTTAACGCCATCGGTTACAAAATGATCGAAGACTACTGTGATGCCAAAGATTATTGTTTTGACGATTTGGGCGTTGAGAATATAGGTACGCACTTCGGTAAAGACTGCAACGTCCTGGGCGAAATTTTAATTTCCCGCTATGACCTCTTTAAAGAAAAGGGCGTCAAAACCCATTGCACCACCAACCTCAACGCCGAAGAAATTCAAGAACGCTATGGCGAACGTGTCCGATCAAGAATGCGAGAACTTTTTAACTTGGTGGGGTTTGAGGCGTCTAGTGTTGATAAGAGGGGATAAGCTTAAAGTAAATGGTTTATTTTAACACTAATTGTAAGAAATGTCTTAAAAAAGGAATATGTTTGATGAATATGATAAATAGACGCAATGAGTTGCACTTATTCAATTGTAAGCAATAATTAAAAAAAAGACATCTTAACAATTATAAACAATTAGATATGGGATTTTTTGATGATTTACTGAAAAGTACAAATAAAATGATAGAGGAAATGGATTCTGGTTCGGATAAAAGCAGAAGTCAATCCTTTCTCGAAAAATTTTGGAATAAACGCAATGAACTACAAGATGCCAAAGACAGTAGTTACGGAAAAGAAAAAAGTATCCTCGGTAAACTACTCGATTCATTGAATAGAACAGGTAAAAATAATGATATGGAGCCGTGGTAGCCTGAAAAACTTTATAACCTATTTCAGAGGTAACAAAAGAGATGTCGAAAAATTAAAACCTTAAAAAAACCTTAAATGAAAAAATGGCTTAGAAGATTATTGGGATTGGATTCCATTAGCGAAATTATACTCCAAAACTCCGTTGATACTCAAAAACAACTAAACGATATGAATCGACAGATTCATTATTTGTCGAGCTCAGAAAACAACGTTGTGCTTTCCGAAAAAATTGAAGATATAATATCAGGATTTGAAATAAATAATGAGTTGGCCGGTATTTCATTTAAATCTATTGATGAAGAAGATTTTAAAAATAAATTGCCAAAAATATTCTTGAATAAAGAAAGTCAAGATACATTTTCTGGAACATTATCAAATATTATTGGCGGTACAGCAAATACTGCAATTGCAAGTTCAGCTACTTATGGCTTATTTAAAGCAACTGCAGACCCAAGTACATTAATGAAACTTTCAAGTGGAGGATTGGCGTCAACAGTTACAGGTGGTGGGAAAATAACCCAACAAGCTGGATTTATTCAACAAGGTAGTACAATGTTTACACCAATGATAGTATTCCAAATCGCCTCAATTGCTACTGGTCAATACTATATGAATAATATCGCAAAACAGCTGAATTCTGTTCAAGAAAAACTAGATGAACTTTTAAACCTTTTCCATATAGAACGACAAGCCAAATTAATAAAAGCTTTTAAATTTCTAACCGAATATCTCAATAAAAGAAATTTTGTTATAGAGGATTTTGTTTTGCTGAAATCTATAATTTCAGAGCTTACCAGTGTAAGGGAAGAGTATTTCTTAATGTTAGAGGATTCAGTTAGTGAAATAAAGAAAAACAATCAATACACTTCAGTAAACTCACTAAAAGAGGCGAAGAAGAAGCATATAGACTTTGAAAAGACTGGTTTTATTTTTAAAATGAAAACATCACTTATTGCGGATGAACTATTCCATTTGGCGAAACTGACCGAATTTCACATGAACTTATGTTATAAGAATCCCGATATAAATAGGATTAACGTAATTAGTGACCAACTCAAATCCATTAATGAATTTAATTCAGACAATATATCCTTTCATAAAACTCAAACACTATATAATGAAATTGAGAAGGATACTTTAGGCTGGTTAGATACTGCAAAAAATAATACTTGGTTTAACGAAGTTGAAATTACAGAAATAAGGAAAAATCTTGACAACCAGTTTAAAGTGTTTGCATCAGAAAAAGACGAAAAAATTAAATCAATTACTACCACTTATAAAAATGTAATTAATCCATTTATAGAACAAAGAACAATTATTATAGATAATAGAAGAGGTAAATCAGAGCTGTATATGGAGTAGTAACTATTGCTAACAAAAGTATAAAAAATAGGGCAATTATGTGCTAAACCCGATGGTTCAGATCTATTTGCGAGGTCGCCAAATCTTTTGATTTGGCTTTTAAGCGAATAATATAAAAATGCAAAAGATTTGGCTGGTGGATAATCCGTAAGGTAATTACTTATTTATAATCCTACTTCTTTTACATTAAACATTCCACTAAAAAAACATCCCTAAAACACCAATTCCGCATACTTAAAAGGATCACTAATTCCCGAAACATTCCCCATATATTCCTTACCTCTCAATTTCGAAACCGTATGAGCTTCCAATTCTTCCGGTGGATATTCTTGAATAATCTCCTCAATAAACTTCTGGTCCTTATTGCCTTCTAATTTGGCCAACCATTGATCTGCCAATTCTTCGTGCAAAATCACAGGCATTCTAGCCTCCTTAAGTTTCGGATTATTATGGATTTTTGCCAGGAGCGGATTTCCTGTGGTCGTTACAATCGAGAAGGTCTTCATTTTTCCTGAAGTTTCAGGATTGACCCATTCATTAAAAAGTCCAGCTAAAATAATCGGGGAGTGGTCTTTCTTGTAGATATAAAATGGATAAGTCTTTTTTTTAAAATGATGATGTTCATAAAACCCATCTATATAAATTAAGCAACGGCTTTCATTGGCAGCCTTTTTAAATGAATTTAACGTAAAAATGGTTTCCCCGCGGGCATTCAAAG
>NZ_JBMDWE010000070.1:0-6304 GCF_053579655.1 Gelidibacter sp.
ACCTGTGGTTACCGTAAACGTTGTGCCGTACTTTAAAAGATCAATATTGGTCAGAGTCGCAGAGGATATTTTTAGATCCTCATACTGTATCATGAGTGACTTGATCAAATCTGCGCGATGGTCTTTATTAAAAGAAAGCTGCTTTTCTTCAATTTGCTTTTTGAAATTCTCAAGGGTCGGAAAGCGATTATAAAATGGCTTTAGATCTTCCTTTTCATCTAAGTAATCGCAGATTAATGACGAAAAATAATTAGTGTCTTTAAATGGGATGTATTCGGTTGGCATATTCGAAGTTAAAATTGAAATGTAAAGATAAGGTTCTTAAGATTTTTTACATCGTATATTTCAGATAATTCACTTGGGCTTCCTATCTTTACTACACAACCATTCCACGTTTCAGTATATGAAAAAATTATCCGTATTCCTTTTTGTTCTTTTGAGCCCAATTTTCATCTCAAATGCACAACACCTCCAATCGCCGTCAGACTTCCTTGGATATGCGCTGGGCACAGAATTTTCAAGACATCATCAAGTTGTCGATTATTTTAAAATGGTCGCCTCGCAACTACCCAATCAGGTAAAACTGGAAAAGTATGGAGAAACCAATGAGCGAAGACCACTTTATACCGCCATTATTTCTTCGGAAGAAAACATAAAAAACCTCGAAACCATTCGCCAAGATCATCTTAAGAATGCAGGAATAGGCGAAGGAAATTCTACTTCAAACAATATTGCCGTGATATGGCTAAGTTATAATGTGCATGGCAATGAGGCGTCAAGCACTGAAGCTTCCATGAAAACGATTTATACCTTATTAACGGAAAAGCAAGATTGGTTAAAAAACACCGTGGTCATTATAGATCCGTGCCTGAACCCTGATGGACGTGATCGCTATGTCAATTGGTACAACGAAACCAAAAGCACACCTTATAGCACCGACCCACAATCCAGTGAGCAAAATGAACCTTGGCCAAGAGGAAGAGCCAATCATTATCTTTTTGACCTCAACCGGGATTGGGTTTGGGCCACTCAAAAAGAAACACAAGCCCGATTGAAAGTCTATAATAAATGGTTGCCAATCATTCATGTCGATTTTCACGAACAAGGCATGAACGATCCGTATTATTTTTCGCCAGCCGCAGAGCCTTTTCATGATATTATAACCGATTGGCAACGCGATTTCCAAACGCAAATTGGAGAAAACCATGCCAAATACTTTGATGCTAATGGCTGGTTATACTTCACTCGCGAGCGTTTTGATTTACTCTATCCAAGTTACGGGGACACCTACCCAACTTATTTGGGCGCCATTGGGATGACCTATGAGCAAGGCGGCCAAAAAGGATTAGGCATTCTCAATGATGAAGGTGATATTTTAACTTTAGTGGACCGTTTGGAGCATCATTATACGACAGGATTGTCGACCGTAGAGATGGCTTCCAAAAACGCGACGAAACTAAATACAGAATTCAAGAAATTCTTCGCTAATAAAGATGTGAAATACAAAAGCTATGTCCTGCGTGGGTCTTCTGATAAAATAGACGGTCTCAAAACACTATTAGATAAACACGAAATTAAATATGGTGCGGCAGCCTCAGGAAAAGTTTCAGGTTATAATTATAAAGACAGTAAAAATGGCAATCTGAACTCGACTTCTGAAGATTTAGTAGTCAGCACCAATCAGCCCAAAGGACAAATGGTTCAGGTATTATTTGAGCCTAACACGAAGTTGGCCGACTCCATAACCTATGACATCACAGCATGGAGTTTACCTTACGCGTATGGTTTGGATGCCATAGCAAGCAGCAATTTAGTGGGAACCTCTGCTGTTGGAAAGGCATCTGATCTAAACATAAAAAACACCAATGCCGTTGCTTATGTAGCCAAATGGGATCACATGAAAGATGCTGAATTTTTAGCAGAATTATTAAAACAGAATATTAAAATACGCTTTACAGAAAAACCTCTAACCACAAAAAATCCAGAGCAAACTTTTGATAGAGGTGCACTTATTATCATTAGAGGCGACAATAAAAAGGTTGAAAACTTTGATGACATCGTCATAACTGCGGCCAACAAATATAAAAGAAATGCGGTTGCCGTTTCCAGCGGATTTTCAAAATCGGGGCCAGATTTTGGCTCGCCAGATGTGAAGTTGGTCAATAAACACAACATTGCACTTCTTTCAGGCAAATACACATCTTCTTTAGGATATGGCGAAATGTGGCATTTCTTTGAACAACAATTACACTATCCTGTAACCTCAATCAATACGGATGATTTTGATCACATCAATTTGGATAAATATACCGTCCTGGTTATACCTCATGGATATTATGGACGATTTTTTAATGATGACAATTTAGCAAAACTTAAAACTTGGGTCAAAAAAGGCGGAAAAGTTATCGCAATAGATGGTGCCTTAAACATTTTCGCAGACCATAAAGATTTTGGTTTAAAGAACAATATTACCAAAGACTCCACTAAATTAAAAACCAATCTCACACCGTACGCTGAACGCGAACGCATGGACACCAACGACCTGATCACGGGTACAATTTTCAAAGCGGATGTTGACCATACACATCCTTTAGCTTTTGGCTATGACAAAACCTATTTCACCTTAAAATCGGGCTCTAAGGCTTTTAGCTTGCTGGACACCGGTTATAATGTTGCTTATTTGGTTGGAAAACCAAATAAAGTATCGGGTTTTGCAGGAAAGAACACGTTGAAAGATCTTGAAAACTCATTGGTTTTTGGTGAAGAACGTCTTGGAGATGGCAGTATCATCTATATGGTTGACAACATCCTTTTCAGAAACTTTTGGGAGAATGGCAAACTGTTTTTCGTCAATGCCGTTTTCTTTGTAAACAATAACGCCTTCGAATTGTAAATCATTAAAGATTAACAGATAAAATCATTTATTGCATCTTTATTTTCACTAATTTAAGGACTAAATCTTACAAGTGATGAAAATCAAAATCGATTGCGCTCAACTATCAGCAAAAACGCATTTGTTGAGGCTTGTATTTTTCGTTTTTTTGGGAATGAACGTTTTTGCAAACACTTCACTCCAAGTGCAAGATAAAATTCAAAACTTTACAGAATTTAAAGGCTCCGTAATCGATAGTAAGTCAAAAGCACCTTTGGCATTCGCAGCACTAAATGTTGACGACACCAATATCAGTACAATTACAAATTCGGATGGGGAATTCCTTTTAAAAGTGCCCAATACCCTGGTCAATAAAAACATTACCATTTCGTTTTTGGGATATCAGACCAAAACCGTTCCTCTTTCTAATTTGAACGGTGGCGACATTCAAATTTTATTGGAAGAATCGGCAATGGAACTATCCGAAGTTAAAATAAATGCGCCCAAAGATGCTCGAACCTTGGTAAAAACCGCATTGGAAAAAAAAGGAGAACACTACATCAATGAAGAAACGGTAATGACCGCTTTTTACAGGGAAATCATTAAAAAAAGGCGTCGAGACGCGTCCTTATCTGAAGCCGTAGTTGAAATTTACAGAGAGCCTTACACATCAAATAAACCGGATAAAATCAAACTTATTAAAGCACGAAAAAGCACGGATTATAATAGATTAGACACCTTGGCAGTCAAATTACAAGGCGGCCCTTTTAGTGCACTTTATGCGGATATGATTAAATATCCTCAGTTTATATTCACTGATAATAATCTTTCCAATTATGAATTTTCATTTGATAAACCTACTGAAATCAACGATCGTTCGGTTTATGTAGTGAAGTTCAAACCACGTGAAAATATTATTGAACCCCTGTATTATGGGAAACTCTATATTGATGCTGAAACTTTTTCGCTCATCAGCGCAATTTATAATCTGAATGTAGAAAACAGGGAATTGGCAGCTGAAATGTTTGTCAAAAAGAAACCCAATAGAGTTACGGTCTATCCTACAGAAGCCGCGTATCGTGTTGATTATAGAATGAAAGACGGCAAGTGGTTTTATGGATATAGCAATCTGCAATTAACCATAAAAGTCATTTGGAAAGGTAGATTATTCAACAGCGTTTACACCTTAAACAGCGAAATGGCCATTACCGATTGGGAAAAAAGTTTAGATGAAGGATTTACCAGAAAAGAAACCTTACGGCCATCCATGATTTTAAGTGATGAAGCTTCTGGATTTTCCGACCCTAAATTTTGGGGCGAATATAACATCATCGAACCAGAAAAATCCATTGAGTCCGCGATTGATAAAATCAATAAGCAATTGGAAAAACAAAAAGGAAACGGGTAAGTTAATACCCGTTTACTCCTAAAAAATATTGGTTATTTCTCAAATGAAAACAGTTATAGCATTAATAAAACTCTAATTGCAATACTTCTTTTTCATTTAAAATTTAAGCATATAAAAAAATTAAAAAGACAATTTTCATTATCTGAAAAGCAGTCATCTAATCTAAAAAAACGACACATCAGCCCCTTACGCATCAAGTCCCTGCCCGACTCTATCTTGCCTAATAAAGTCATTCAGGCGAGCAGCAGGCGGGTTGGTTCTTAATTCTATCAGCGAAGCGGTCTTGATTCTTTTCAATATTAATCTTTCGTCCTTCTATAAGCCAAATAAAACAATTGCGGCAAAACGGTCAACGAAAGCACAGTACAAATCAAAATCCCACCCACAATCATAATCGCCAAGGGTTTTTGAATTTCAGAACCCATCCCATTGGAAAGTGCTGCGGGCAATAATCCCATCGCTCCCATTAATCCAATCATCACAATAGGTCTGATTTTTTCTTGTACGCCTAATGAAATAGCTTCTTTTAACTTATGACGTTCTTGAAGTTTTTCATGAATAACAGTTATTAAAATAAGTCCATTAATGGTAGAAACTCCGAAAAGAATAATAAAGCCTATTCCTGCAGAAATCCCAAAAACAGTTCCTGTCGCCCATAAGGAAATCAAGCCACCCACAAAGGCAAAAGGCAGTGTCAGTGCGGCAATAACCGTTTCTTTAACGTTTCCAAAGTTCATATATAACAAGAAAAGAATCAATAGCAAAGAGATCGGAACCACCATCATTAACTGATTACTGGCGCGTTCTTTACTTTCAAATTCGCCCGCCCATTCGACTTTGTTATAAGATGGAATGTCAACTTGCTCTTCCACTTTTTTTCGCGCTTCAGCAATGGTACTTCCCAAATCGCGGCCTTCAATACTAAAACCAACGCCAATATAACGGCTATTGCCTTCACGATAAATAAACGCTGGCCCCGTATGAAAACTGATCGTAGATATTTCCTTTAACGGCACATGATGTCCATCGAGCACAGGCACTAAAATATTACCAATAGCATCTGCCGTTTCACGATGTTGTTTTTGATACCTGATCCGTACATCAAACATCCGTTCGCCTTCATAAAAAGTGGTGGCAGCCTGTCCACCAATAGCCATCGCCACGACTGATTGCGCATCGGCCATGGTTACACCATATTTTGCCATTTTATTATCGTGCAGCTGAATCCGCAATTCTGGCTGTCCAATATTTTCATACACATTCAAATCGGTAATGCCTTCAACATCTCTAATGGCGTTCGCGACTTCATGAGCTTTTTCTTCCAATTCAAATAAGTCGTCTCCAAAGATTTTAATGACTAGCGAACTTTTTACACCAGCCACGTATTCTTCCACGTTATCTTGAATAGGTTGACTGAAACCAAAATTGATCCCAGGATAGGTCTCTAAATCATCACGCAGTTCGGCCAATAAATCATCTTTCGTAATATTGCGCTCCCACTCGTCTTCAGGTTTTAATTGGATGTGGAATTCTATATTAAAAAACCCGGTTGGATCCGTACCGTCATTCGGACGACCGGTTTGGGTCAACACGAATTTGATCTCGTCACGCTGCCTGATTTTTTGTTTCATTTCCTGAGCCAATTTAACCGACTCATCCAAATGAATACTGTTGGGCAAAGTAGCACGCACATAAATAGCACCTTCATTTAGTTTTGGTAGAAATTCAGTACCGTAATAATGAAATTTCACCGCACAAATGACCAATATGCCTACAAAAGCATATAAGGTTGCTTTTCCGAATTTGTCCGTAAATTTAAAAAGCTTGAAAAATTGTACATTAAAAAACTTAGAAATCAGACTTTCTTTGTCATTAACGCCATTCTTTAACAACACTTTACACATCGCTGGCACATAAGTTAAACTTAAAATCAACGACCCTAAAAGTGCATAACCCAAGGTAAAAGCTAAAGGAGAAAACATTTTCCCTTCCACTTTCTGAAAAGAGAAAATTGGCATTAAAGC
>NZ_JBMDWE010000071.1:0-6164 GCF_053579655.1 Gelidibacter sp.
CTAAGTGCATCTGGTATTCCGATATTAATTCTTGGTATTTCATGCCTTACAAACTGATGTCCTTGCTTATTTAGATTCCAATAAACCCATAAGTTCTAGGGTGTAATTGTCCGATGTCTGGATGTAGGCATGTTTTTCTTCCACAATAGCGCCAAGTTTCTTTTTTTCAAAGGAAGCGGTCAAACCAAAGTCAATATGTCTGAAATTTAGATCTATCGCTCTTTTGATCGTTTGATATAACAGTTGGCGATAGGTCTGGTACTTATCGAGATGGTCATAATCAATTCCGACCAATGAAGGTACGTAAGTGAGGCTACCATTATTTTTAAAGCAAAACATGACCCCGATAAAGTTGCTGGGATCTTCCTTGCTTTCAATAGTTATAAATTCCCAGTTAGGATCTTTGGACATGTTTTCAAATAAAGCGGAAGGGTAGGAGAATGTATTCAGCCCCAAATTATTTCTTCGTACGTTATCATATAGTTCTTTTACGTGTTTCAATTGGGTCTCATCAAGTTCCTTTAGAACGGAAGTTTTTAATAAGGGCTCGTTGGTCAAGATGTCTTTTCTCAAGTGTTTTCTGCTTCGTGATGAAAGCCTGGTTATATAGCTCTCAATGGTGTCCTGGTTCAATAAGGTCACTTTGCAGGAGCTTGGCATCTTGATCCTAATAAATCCATGGCCTTGAAAATAACTATGAAGCCCATCATCTAGACTAAAATCCCGAAGTGAGACCATTTTGGAACTTGAACGTTGTTCTAAAGTCTCCAAGGTTTCCATCAGCTTATTCAGCGCATCGATTTTTAAGGGATGGTTGTCATCGATATATAAATGATCTCCTTCTGTAAACAGACTGCCCAAGCTGAGTACTTTGGAGGTCATATAATACGGCTCTGATAATCGTTGGGTTTCTATGGTTTTTGAAGCAGTAACATTGGCAAGCATATCATCTTTCCATAGTGAAGAAGATATTACTGTGGCAAGAATAGGGACTTCCTGTTGGTCATAAATAATCAGATACCAAAAATCCCAATTATGCTCCACGAGCTGATGATCTGTAAAAGTTTTTTCGAGAAACCGAAGTCCGTCCCAGTCTTGAATGCCATTTTTGCCAACGAGCGCATTCCACGTGTTTTTGTCAATTTTTGAAATGGAAGATTCTAATTGTAGGTTGAGCTTATCATGGGATGTTTCGTCAGATTTCTGTTTGGTCTCAAGTTTAAAGGCCTCACAGACGCGGTGCAAACTTGTATGTGTATCTTCAATAGCCTTTGGCAAATGGTATTCCATGGCCTCAACCAGTGCTTTTATTTCCTGTATTTGATTATGTCTGGAAATTGTAATTCTTACGCCAGTATTCTTTACCGGAACTGCAGGGAAAAGCCCAAGGTTCACATAAAAACCTTCCTTCATCATACGGTTTACAAAATTATATCCCGTTTTTGGCATCCCTGTACCGATAAAAAATACAGGGGAATTGTTTTTATCGATTAGCGGCAGATCTGTTCTTGCGACTAATTCATTAAAATATTGAATCTTCTCTTTTAATTCATTTTGAAGCTGGTAAATTTCTGTACTCAAATGTATATTCGCTGATGCAGTTGCAGCCGCCACAGAAGCCGGCTCCAGTTGTGCGGAAAATGTAAGCGGTCCTCCAAATGTTTTTATTTCATGGTACATTTTTTTATTGGAACAGACCAGCACTGATCCACTGGCTCCAAATGTTTTGCTCAAGGTTCCAAAAAGCAGCATGTTTTCAGAAAGTTCGTCAAGTTCGCTCAGCACATAGCCAGTGCCATTCTTTCCAATCCAACTCATGCCGTGAACATCATCGAAATATAAATGCAGTTGGGGGTATTTTAGGCTCAATGTTTTTAATTCCTTTATTGGAGCATAATCCCCGAACATGGAATAGATACCGTCGGCCATATACCAGATTCTTTTTCTGCCATTTGAAAGCGCTTTGATTTTATCCTCTAGCATGTTCAGATCATTATGCCGAATCATCTCAATCGGGACGCTTCTTGTTTTTAATACTTTTGCCGCACTCTGCACGCTCCAATGTACCTGATGATCTAAAATAATGGCATCCTGGTCTCTCACTGCGCTTGGAATAACACCCATATGACCCAGAGTGCTATTTTTTGTAATGACCACGGGATTTTGATACATCTCGGTGACTTTTTCCTCTAATTCCTTATAAAGAGGATTGGAAATGTAAGATTTGGATAATGGGAATTGTGTGCCGTATTTACGAATAGCTTTTATGGCTGCTTCCTTTAATCTGGGATCTTGTTCCAGGCCGAGATAGCCCGTTGTGCCAAAATGGAATAGTTCTCTGTTTTTTAAACCTATTGTTCTTCCAGAAAAACTTTCACCTTCTGCATATAAATGTAATATGCCCTCGTCAATGGCATCTGTAAAGACATCGTTTACAGTGTCCAAAAAATTGTTGTGTTTGATTTTTGCCATGTTATTGATTTTATTAGACATAGAATTTAAGGTCTTTTGGGGGATATTGGAGGTTGGAAGAGCACCATAATCCGTTTTAGTCAAATTTTACTCCGTTTTAGACTAAGATTAATCCCGATAAGTCAATTCCTGATCCGTTTTAGACAAAAGTGCCTAATTTAATTTTTTTAACTTTAGAGTGAAAAACCAGTTTTCTAATAATTGAGATCATGTTTATGGAAAATGAATATGCGACCTATACGATAAAGGATGGTATCCTTCATGTTGAATATAAAAATGTCAATTTGGATTTGTCGGCGGCGATCAGCATTGTTGAGGATAGATTCGCGCTACAGGAAGGGCAAAGCATTCCTGTACTATGTGATATTCGTAGAGTAAATGGGATCAATAGGACAGCACGTATCTATTTGTCTATAGAAGGCTCATCGTTTATTAACGCTGTGGCATTTATTGTGGAGGCGCCTGTTTCAGATATGTTTTCAAAATTTTATTTACGCAGCAGTAAGCCACCAATACCTACAATGGTCTTTACAATGATAAGTGAAGCATTAATGTTTTTAAAAAAATATAAGTGATAATTGGATTTAAATATCTAGTAAATAAACAGTTAATTATGGGAGAATATAACAAACAACGCGTAGTAAATATTCATAATATGATTTTGGAAATGGCCTCAGGCAATTTTCATTATCAAATTGAGCGTTCTTCAAAGGATGATGACCTTGAATCAATTGTTGTGGGTTTGAATATGTTAGCTGAAGAGCTTGAGGCAAACATGGTCCATCAGGGCTTTGCTAATACCAATACGTCAGTCATCGATATTGTAAAGATGAGTTTCATATTGGATGAGAATGGAGTGGTTGAAATGGCCAACGGTCAAGCAGGCAAGATGCTCTCTCTGCCATTGGCCGATATCATTGGGAAGTTATTCGAAGACTTTCTGACAGATGATTCTAAGACCCTTTGGAAAAATAAATGTATAAGCAAAACCAAGAAACCAAAGCTTGAAGGTTCTGTGCATTTGGTCTTTAAACAAAAAAATAGTCTTGAGGTTCCTAAAGTTGTGCACTTTACCACCTTTAATGATAGGACAAATGAAATCAAAAAAATATTGATTACCGTGGTTCAACATTCTAATTACCAGAAAAAGTTGAAATCGAAATTAAAGAAAAAGGTCATTAATGGAAAATACCAACGCGTGTTAAACGATACAAATTTACTATCAAAAAAAAATAAAATGGTGTTGACCTATGGAGATATCCAAAAGATTAGGGCTGCACATAATATCATCTTCGACAATCCCCAAAACGTTTTTCCATCACAGAAGGATTTCGCTCTTCAGTTGGGAACGAATGAGTTCAAGTTGAAGTATGGGTTCAAAGAGCTCTATGGGACCACAATCCATAAATTCATCATTCAAGAGCGACTTCGAAACGCACAGGTAATGATACAGTATACGGATCTCCCCTTTAAAATTATCGCGCACAAATCAGGGTTTAAGAGCCAATCTCATTTTTCAAGATTATTTAAGGAAAGGTTTGGATATTCTCCAAAGGATTTGAGAAAGGATACCATCTCCAGGGGTAAATTATAGGATCTCTGGAAATTAATCCCGATTAGGCAAATACTTTCACGTTTTTGTATAATTTAAGTGCTGAACTTTATCATCTCAATACAAATGATATGAGAGTTTCCAAATACTTTATAGAAAAAACACCCTTAATTGTAAGTTTACTGTTCATTGTGTTATTTGTGTATGCGGCGGTGAGTAAGCTCATGGACTTTCCTGAATTCAGGACTCAGTTAGGTCAATCTCCAATTATTACCGCTTATGCTGATTGGGTCGCTTGGGGTGTTCCATTATTGGAATTAGTGATCGCCGGATTGTTCATTGTTCCTAAATTTATGCTGTGCGCCTTTTATGCCAGTTACTCATTAATGATCATGTTTACCACATATATCATTTTGATTTTGAATTTCAGTGATTTTATCCCATGCTCGTGTGGCGGGGTATTAGAAGATTTGGGATGGACTGAACATATTGTTTTTAACGTGGTTTTTATTGCTATTGCAGCAGGTAGTATATTTTACTTGGAAAAGAAATCCAAAAATCTAATATCATGAGAAGGAAGGCTTATTTTAAATTGTTGGTTGCTGGCATATTGAGTGCAGCTTTCGTTGTGATTGCGTTCATCTTATCGGAAAACGAAGTGCATCGCAACAACTCATTCGTTAGACGATATCCTCAGTATCCGGTTCTAAACAAATATAATTTGTCAATTAAATTCAATTCCTATTATATAGCGGGATATGAAAATGGAAAATTATATCTAGGAAACACCACCGCTCCGTTACATCTTTTAGAAGTAAACATAAAAACACAGGACACCACACATATAAGAGTCCAGCTTGATGAAACAGACCTCCCCTTTCGTTCCTTAAATATCAAATTTCATCCGCCTTATTTTTTTGTAATGGATGGTGCTATACCATTTATTTTCAGAGGAAGGATTGGTGATTGGAAAGCTAATCTTTGGATGAAAGACAAGGCCTATTTTGATAAGGCAATACCTATTGACTCCAATAAACTATATATAAACACGATAAGTACCCAAACCCACATGAGAACACTGGGTTATATTGAAAAACTTGATGACTTTAAGATTGTTCTAAACACTGATGTTCTGGAAAAACAGATCGATGGCTTATTCGATGTTGACGGGATTATGGCAGTGTCCACGAACAATCAAAAGCTTGGGTATATCTATTTTTATCGTAATCAATTCATGTTGATGGATTCTAATTTAAAACTAATTAAAAGACAAAATACTATAGATACGGTTCAAAAAGCACAAATAAAATTATCGGAAATAAATATCAAACGTAAAACCGAAATGAAAGCTCCCCCTCTTGTTGTTAACAGAATGGCATCCATTTGTAATGATCTATTGTTTATCAACTCCAACAGGCTTGGGAAATACGAACCGGAGAGCATGCTAAAAGAAGCCTCCATCATTGATGTCTATGACTGGAAGAAGGGCTCTTATGAGTTTAGCTTTTACCTATATAATATTGGTAACAAGGCCATGAAAGAGTTTTTTGTTTATGACAATTATTTGATGGCCTTGATCGATGATGAGCTATCTGTATATGAGCTTACAAAAAAATACTTTAGCAAGTATCAAATTTATCAATATCCTCAAAAAGTAAATACCAAAAGCATGAATATAAATAATACTACTGGCCGGTAGCAGGGATGAGATCGAAAACCTGTTGAATAGAGTAGATCAAATTATTAATTAAATGTTATTTATCATGAAAATTTTAAAATCCAAGTTTTTACTTCCGGTTATGGCCATTGTTTTTGCCATTACCGCCAGCGCCTTTACTACTGTTGAAGCATCACAAGTAGATGACAATGCCGCCATAATGGGATATATCTATCAGTCCGACAAAGACCCATGTCATCAAGTGACGGTTCCATGTTCAACATCTGGATCTCAAACCTGTTTCTATAGCCCTGGGGTTGTTGCCAAACAGTTAAACGGTACTGCATGTCCATTACCATTGAAGAGAAATCCTTAATCAGTATTAAATTTTAACTAGGAGAGGGCTTTAAAAATGCCCTCTTTTATTTATAATGGTCTATGTTACACAGAAAGAGCTCTGATTTGTCGTAAGCATAATTTGAA
>NZ_JBMDWE010000072.1:0-5591 GCF_053579655.1 Gelidibacter sp.
ATAATTAATAATCGAAATTTAAAAGAACACTCTTGTTTTATAGGGGTCAAAACATTCCTATATACCCGTTTAATGTCCATGAGCTGTATTGCTAGCAATAACGAGCCTGTCAAAGATCCGTTCTCCAAAAAACCTGCAAGTAAGCTTGTACTTCCTGTATCCAGATCTTCAAGAATGGTGCTTTCCGCCATTATCATGACATTTGACTCTGTCTTCTCCTTTGGCCAGATTTCTGTGTTTTGTGCGCTTCCTGTGGAGCTTCAATGGTAAAGTAGTCCTCATCCATTTCTATCATCCCTTCCAAACTATATCGATCATCACATTGCCCCCATTGCTTTACGAAGCTTGTGGGCCATTGCCCAGAATGGCTCGTACCTTTTTTAAGCCCAGTTGACGCTGTATCTCTTTACTTGAAAATCCTTTTTTTGTTGTGCTTAACAGAAAAATGATCTTGTACCAGACCATAAATGACAGTTTTGAACTTTCCATTTTGGTGCCGCTACGCAACGAGATCCTTGAGTTACAGGATATAAAAACTTATATTATATTCTCGATTTTATATGTTTTATCGGTGATGATAAGGTTCATTCCTTAAGATAGTAAAAGCACGATACAATTGTTCAATCATGAACAAACGGATCATTTGATGGGAAAAGGTCATTTTAGATAAGGATATTTTGCCATGTGCTTTATCATGAACTTCTGAAGAAAATCCGTAAGGTCCGCCAATCACAAAGACCAACTGCTTAATGCCAGAATTCATGTATTTTTGAAGTTGTTCCGAAAAAGCGACCGAATCATATTGCTTTCCGTTTTCGTCCATTAAAATGAGAAGGTCTGTATTGCTGAGTTTGGCGAGTATCAGTTCGCCTTCTTTTTGTTTTTGTTGCTCTTCGCTTAAATTCTTTACTTTTTTTAAATCAGGAATGATTTCAAATTCAAACTTGATGTAAAAACCTAAACGTTTTTGATAATCATCAATAAGCAGCTGTAATTGCGGATGGTCCGTTTTGCCAATGGCGAGAAGTTTTATTTGCATGGCGTAAAATTACAAATTTGTCGGGATATGGAATTTGGGATTTGAATTTGAATTGTTTCATTTTCAATTAGTATTTTTACGTAAAATATCCCAAAAATGATTTCACAAGAACAATTCAATAAAGAGATAGAGCTTATCATCGCCAATGCCGTTAGAGAAGATGTTGGAGATGGTGATCATAGTTCCTTGGCATGCATCCCCGTTTCGGCGCAAGGCAAAGCAAAATTGTTGGTGAAAGACAATGGAATTATTGCTGGCGTTGCATTTGCAAAACTTGTATTTCAGTATATCGACAAAAACTTGAAAGTAGAAACCTTAGTGGAAGACGGCGCTGAAGTGAACTATGGCGATATTGTGTTTTATGTAGAAGGTTCATCACAATCCATTCTTAAAGCAGAACGTTTGGTTTTGAATGGCATGCAACGGATGAGTGCTATTGCGACAAAAACAAAAACTTTTGTGGATTTATTGGAAGGTACGGGAACCAAAATTTTGGATACCAGAAAAACAACGCCAGGAATTAGAGCTTTAGAAAAATGGGCCGTTAAAATTGGAGGTGGCGAAAATCATCGATTTGCTTTGTATGATATGGTCATGCTCAAGGATAATCATATTGATTTTGCGGGTGGCATTACCAAAGCCATCACAAAAACCAAGACTTATTTAAAAGAAAACAATCTGGATTTAAAAATTATAGTTGAAGCTAGAAATCTTGATGAAATCAAGGAAATCCTTAAAGCCGATGGTATTTACCGAATTCTGATTGATAATTTCAACTATGCAGATACCAAAACGGCGGTGGCTTTGATAGGCGACCAATGTTTGACAGAATCTTCGGGCGGCATCAATGAAGACACGGCACGGGAATATGCCTTGTGTGGTGTGAGTTATATATCATCGGGTGCCTTGACCCATTCTGTATATAATATGGACTTAAGTTTAAAAGCTGTCTAAATGGCCGACGAACCGGATGTAAATATTGAGGATAAAATCGAGGATAATCTCGATAAAATTCCCGTGTTAAAGTATTTCATCAAATTACTAAAAAGAATAAAACTGCCAGCTTTAGAGGGCTTGACCTTATATTACTTTTTAAGACTCTATGGCAAAGGAGTCATTAAAGGTGCAGTAACCAGTAGGGCAAGTGCGATTGCCTTTAGTTTTTTCACGGCAATATTTCCATTTTTGTTGTTCATTATTATCTTAATCCCTTATATTCCGGTTGCAGGATTTGAATATGAATTTAAAGGGTTTTTAAATTCGGTATTACCCCCGCAAACGTCCGATTTCTTTTTTGAGAATATTTTTCAGAATATTTATAAAGGAGGTAACGCTGGATTAATTTCAACTGTATTCCTATTATCTATTATTTTAATGGCGAATGGAATTAGCGCTCTTTTTTCGGGATTTGAAAGTTCGTATCACCAGCAGCTCACGCGCAGTGTGGTCAAACAATATTTATATTCCATGTTTGTGGCACTTATTTTAACTTTTTTATTGATCATTACGATCACCGTGATCGGATATTTCCAAATTTATGTCATCAATAGTGTTCTTTATTATATGGACAAACAAGGCTATGAAACCTATGATGAGGGATTATTTATGGTCGCTATTGCGAAGTATGTGTTTTTTGTATTTATGGTCTATATTGCAACGGCGACGATTTATTATTTTGGAACCCGAGAAGGTAAAGATTCGAAATTCTTTTCGGCAGGTGCTTTGTTGACAACCATATTGATTATTGTATTTTCGTATTTGTTTGGTATTTATGTTACTTATTTTTCAACCTATAATGAACTGTACGGTTCTATTGGAGCCTTATTGATTCTGTTATTTTACCTATGGTTGATTTCCAATATTTTATTGCTTGGCTTTGAACTTAATGCAACCATCAGGCTTTTGAAGAAATATAACCTTCAGAAAAAAAATCGTAAAAAACTTTCTTAATTTTCCTCATGCAATATTTTATAGATGTTATCCTTCCTGTTCCACTTGAAAAATTGTTCACCTACAGCATTACCCAAGCTGAATCTGAATTTTTGAAAGCAGGCATGCGGGTTGCTGTGCCATTTGGAAAAAGTAAAATTTATACAGGATTGGTCTTTGCTATTCATCAACAAAAACCAATGGCTTATGACGCCAAGGATATTCATCAAATATTGGATGATGAACCCATCATTACGCAAAACCAGTTGACGCATTGGCAATGGATTGCAGATTATTATCTGTGTACATTGGGTGATGTGCTCAGAGCAGCACTGCCCAATTCGTTTTTGTTGGAAAGTGAGACTGTCATCACTAAAAACAATGATAAGATCATCAATGATGCGGACTTGAAAGACGAGGAGTTTTTGGTGTATGAGGCACTTCATCATCAGTCGTCGTTAAAACTTCATGATTTGATCAATATTCTTGATAAGAAAAATGTATTTCCGGTTATCAATGCGTTGTTGGATAAAGAAGCGATTGTACTTCAGGAAGAGGTTTATGAAAAGTACAAGCCAAAATTGGTACGGTATGTCAAGCTCAATTCGCAATATTCGGAGCCGCAAAAACTACAACAACTGCTGGAGGAATTGAGCCGGGCACCCAAGCAAAGGGATGTGGTCATGACTTTGTTTTCGATTTCGGCACAAACAAAAAAGCCTGTAAAAGTTTCTGATTTATCCGATGCTAGTGAGGCATCTGCATCTATAATTAAAACTTTAATTGATAAAGAGGTTTTAGAAGAATACCATTTTCAGGAAGATCGCGTCGGCTATTCGGGAGATGCCAATGAAGCCTCTAAAAACTTAAACAGCCATCAGGAGAAAGCGCTTGAAGAAATCAAACAGTCCTTTGATAAATTCAATATTACCTTGCTTCATGGCGTAACTTCTTCTGGAAAAACGGAAGTTTATGTCAAGCTTATTGAGGAAGTTATCGCCAAAGGAAAACAAGTATTGTATTTGCTTCCTGAAATTGCTTTGACCACACAGCTCGTCAGTCGTCTGGAAACGTATTTTGGTGGGAATGTATCTGTTTACCATTCGAAATATTCGTCGCATGAACGCTTTGAACTTTGGAATAATGTACTGCAAAACCAACCCAAAGCACAAATTGTTTTAGGTGCACGTTCGTCGATTTTTTTACCATTCCAGAATTTAGGTTTGGTCATTATTGATGAAGAGCATGAAACTTCGTTTAAGCAATTTGATCCTGCGCCACGTTATCATGCCCGTGATGCTGCCATCGTATTGGCTTCTCTTTTCAAAAGTAAAACCCTGTTAGGATCGGCAACGCCAAGTTTGGAGAGTTACTATAATGTGAAGCAGGGAAAGTATGGTTTGGTAGAAATCATGCATCGATATAATGATGTACTGATGCCGGATATTGAGTTGGTCGATATTCAGGATAAGCACAAACGCAAACGGATGACTGGTCATTTTAGCGATCGACTGATCGAGGAAATGACGGCCGCTTTAAAGGAAGGGCATCAGATTATCTTGTTCCAAAACCGACGCGGATTTTCGCCCATTGTAGAGTGTACAACTTGTGGGCATTCGCCTCAGTGCCCTAATTGTGATGTGAGTTTGACCTATCATCAATATAAAAATGAGTTGCGTTGTCATTATTGTGGCTATTATACGGTCATGCTTAAAAATTGTATGGCTTGTGGTAGTGTGGAGTTGGATAATAAAGGTTTTGGTACGGAGCAAGTGCAGGAAGAAGCACAGGAACTTTTCCCAGAACATAAAGTGGCACGCATGGACTTGGATACGACGCGTGGAAAGTTTGGCTATGATCGGATCATCAATGCTTTTGAGCAAAAGGAAGTTGATATATTAGTAGGAACACAGATGTTGACCAAAGGGTTGGATTTCCGAAACGTGAAATTGGTTGGGATTATGAATGCTGATAATATGCTCAACTTTCCCGATTTTAGAGCGCATGAACGCAGTTTTCAATTGATGCTACAAGTATCAGGTAGGGCAGGGCGTACGGAGGAGAGAGGGAAAGTGTTGATCCAGACCTACAATCCGCATCACAGAATTTTACATCAGGTCTCTACCAATAATTATGAGGAGATGTATAAGGAGCAGATGGATGAGCGCCATAATTTTAAATATCCGCCCATTTACCGATTGATCAAGATTACTTTAAAGCACAAAGACTTTAATAAAGTGAATATTGGTGCCGAATGGTATGCGACTGGATTAAGACAAGTGTTCAAAAGCAATATTTTGGGGCCTGAATTTCCACCGATTTCAAGAATAAGGAATCAGTTTCATAAAAATATCCTGGTTAAGATTCCGCAGGAGCAATCCTTATCAAAAACAAAAAAAGCCATTGTTAAGATTAACAATAGCTTTTTGAGCATTAAAGAATTTAGGTCGGTTAGGGTTATTCTAAATGTCGATAATTACTAATGAAATAGAAATTTGGAACAAATTTCGTAATTGAATTAGTCCCGCTTTAGGGCGGGACCTCCCGATCATATTATTTTTAATCGTTATAGAAATTTGGAACAAATTTCGTAATTGAATTAGTCCCGCTTTAGGGCGGGACC
>NZ_JBMDWE010000073.1:0-5561 GCF_053579655.1 Gelidibacter sp.
AAGGAGAAAACATTTTCCCTTCCACTTTCTGAAAAGAGAAAATTGGCATTAAAGCTATGATTAGAATAAATAATGCAAAGAAGATCGGTGTGGAAACTTTACCAACACTCTTTTTAATGATACCCAACTTAGACATATTAGCAAACTTTTCTTTCCCAATAAGTCGTGACTTTACCTGAAGGGACACAAAAACCGACTCCACAATGACCAAAGTTCCCTCTAAAAGCAATCCAAAATCTAAAGCACCCATTGAGATCAAGTTTGCCGGCAATCCTTGAATGCGCAGCATGATAATGGCAAATAAAAAAGATAACGGAATAACTGAGGCCACAATTAAAGTCGTGCGCCAATTGTAGAGAAAAATAAAGACAATCAAAGAGACTAAAACAACGCCTTCTATCAAGTTTTTAGTTACGGTGCTTACCGTCGCATCTACTAATTCTGAACGATCGATAAACGGAACGATCTGGACATTTTTAGGCAAAATACGGGCGTTCAGTTCCTCGATTCGATTTTTCAAACCTTCGATAACATCCGCAGGGTTTTCGCCACGCAGCATAATCACGATGCCTTGAACCAAATCATCATCGTCATCCAAACCAACTTGCCCCAATCGAGGTTTAGCACCAATAACAACTTCGGCCACATGTTTTACCAACACTGGCGTGGAGCCATTAACCGTAATCAGGATGTTTTCAATATCTTCAACACTTTCCAACAAACCCACACCACGAACCGCGTAAGCCTGATCGCCACGTTGAATCACATCGCCGCCAACATTAATGTTGCTTTTAGAAACTGCTTCAAAAACATCTAAGGGCGAAAGGTTGTAGTTTTTTAATTCGCTGGGATTAATTTGAATTTCATAAATCTTTTCTTCACCACCAAAGCTTGCCACATCGGTCACACCTGGAACGGATAATAGTTCGCGCTCAATAGTCCAATCGTGAATGGCCGATATTTCTTTAATAGGCAAATCACTTTTAACCACATATCTAAAAATTTCACCCGTGGCTCCGGAAGGCGGTTCAATTTCCGCATCACTTCCCTCGGGCAAGGCTAAACCTTGCAGCCTGTTTGAGGCATATTGCTGCGCGTAAAAATCTTCAACATCATCATCAAAAATAACTGTCACCACCGAAAGCCCAAATAATGACGTGGAGCGCACTTCTGCTTTTTTCGGGATGGTGTTCATGGCTTTAGAAACCGGAAGCGTAATAAACTTTTCAACTTCTTCAGCACTTCTACCTGGCCATTGCGTGATAATTCGCGCTCTGGTACTCGTCACATCAGGATAGGCTTCAATGGGGATTTTGATATAATTGATGATTCCTGCAACTAGTAATAAAGCTGTCAAGAAAAATACAATCGTGGAATTTTTTAAAGAAAAACTAACAATACCTTGGACAAATTTCTTCATGAATCGTGTTTATTTTAAGGCTTTTAAATGGTTATAAATCAGCAAGTGATTTTTCACAATAATCTGTTCGCCTTCTTCAATAGTGTTTTCTAAAAAAACATGGGTACTATTTTGAACTTTGGGAGTCACTTTTCTGACCTCAATATCACAATCCGATTTATAGAGCACTAAAAAGTGTTGATTGTTATCAAAAATCAGCGCATTTATTGGCGCTGCATTAGCCATGATGCCGTCCTCCTTTTCAACTTTCACATCTACAAGCATGCCCGGCATTAATTTGCCGTCCGTATTATCCATGACGATACGGGCTTTTAAAACCCGTTCATCGGCATCAAAAACTTGTGAAATGGAACTGATTTTACCAGAAAACAAATCGTTAGGATAAGCCACAGCAGATATTTCCACAGGCATATCCTTCTTGACATACGGAATATTACCCGCATAAATATTGGCCATGATCCACACCTCACTTAAATCGGAAATTGTAAAAAGCGGATCACTTTCTGCAGAAATTTGTGTTCCAGAAGCCACATTTTTAATAATAATAGTACCTGAAGCTGGTGCTTTTATCTGAAATACGCCACGTTCACTGCTCGCGCTGAATAAATTTAGTTGTGCATTTGTATTTTGTAATTCTGCTTTAAGAATATCAAGATTACTTTGCGCTTCAATCAAATCCCGTTGCGAAGCTATTTTATCGTGATGCATTTCTTGAACCGATTCCAACTCCCGTTGTGCGACCAGAATTTGAGATTGAAGGCTTGTCTTTTGCGAACTCAAACTACTTAATTCGCTACTCATCATTTCTAAAAGTAACTGTCCTTTTTTCACTTCTTCGCCTAATGTAAAATAGGTTTTAGTGACGACACCACTTACCAAGCTCACAAAATGTACGAGGTTATCTGGGTTGTTTTCCACAATGGAATTTAACAAAATCGACTCTGAAATCGGACTTTTTTTAACAGGCACTTTTATGATATCGTCTTTCATAAAGTCATTGAGGCAAAAGCCTGTTTTGTCTACTATTGCGATTTCTTTTTTATTTTGCGCACAGCTACTGACAAGCATCAGCAGGCATGCAAAAACATAAAAACGATTTATTTTTTTGATATGCATTTTTTTAAAGTTGTATACGTTCATGATTTTTAAATTTCTTTTCCAATACTATATTGAAGTGTTTCTAAATGGAGATGAATTTCTTTTTTGGACTCGAGGATTATTTTTTTGTTTTCCAGATAGGCCTGTTGAAAGTCTAAATACTGCAACATGCTGATGTTGCGATTGACAAAATTTCGGGTGTAACTTTCAAAGATGTCGTCCAAATCCTTTTCAAAATCAACATCGATCGTTTCGTAAAATGCTATTGCAGCGAGGAAATCTTTATAATTCTGATCGAATTCAGCTTGGGCACGCAAACGGATGTCATTGTAACGCAGACTTGTATTTTCAATACCCAATTGTGCATGCTTAATAGCACCTTGATTTCTATTAAAAACAGGCAAGTCGATGGACAAACCGAAGCCAAAGAAGCTCGGCCAAACTCCACCACCGCGATCATAGGAGGCATTCAAACTCACATCTGGAATAGCTTGTGCTTTTTCATAAATCAACAAGCTCTTGAACTGCTCATTTTCCAACTCGGTTAGCTTAACGTCTGGTCTATTTGCTAAAATTTCATCTTGAACATTTAATAGCGCGATACTTTGAAGTTTTTGAAGATCTGGCGTGAAATCGTCTTCCAATACAAATAAAGTGGTTTGACCTGTCAGACTTAGGAGAATCTTGAGCTCCTTTTCCTTTTCGTTTCGCTCTTTGGAAAGCTCATTTATTTCTTTGGACAGTTCAAATTGCAAGGTTTGAAGTCGCATATAATCACCCTTACTGATATGATTGTTTTCAAGTTGTTTTTTATACGCTTGCAAAAGGTTTTGAATCAAATCACGTTGCTTAAAAAACACCTTACTATATAATTGCAAATACTGTAACTCTGTAAGGGTGTTTCTAAAATCGTATTTTAATTGACGTAATAGCTCTTCAAATTCCTGTTGAGCGACATTGACGCCTACTTTTTCAAGGTTAACTTGCTTTTTACGTTTTCCAGCCGTCAGGATCTGTTGCTCCAACTGCACTGAAAACTGGGTGTTTTTAGCAGCGCTTCCAAACACCTGCGGCAAGGGTTCATCTAAATAAGACAGCTGCTTGTTGGTGGCCCATAAGTTCACATCGTCCAACGATAAATTGGGGTTGGGCCAAAGTTTGGCTTGTAAGACCATAGCTTCTGCCTGGTCAATTTTAAATTTTTCTGCCAGCAATAACAGATTTTGCTTTAAGAAAACTTCTTCATACTGCTGCCGACTTAATTTAAGAGTATCGATTTGCTGAGTTTGAGCAAATGCATCTGAGTTTATGCTCATCAATAAGCCTACTAAAACATACACCTTGAAGTAATGCATGTTGCGAGTTCGTTTTTTATCTTTCCATTTCATGTTGGCAAAAGACTTAAAAACGACCTTAAAAAGACCTTAAAACGGATAAAGTTTAGCTTAATGTTTCTTTAGGAAATCAAACATTCTCTAGTGGAAAAATGACAGAAAAGTTATTTAAATTCTTTTCGTCCGTAGTATAAGAAATAACGCCGTTGTGCTGGGAAATAATTTTATGGATAAAAACAAGCCCTAAACCAAACCCCGATTTGCCTTTGCTATTCTGCCCTCTGAAGAAATGTTGAAACAGATATTTTTGTTCATCTGTGGTAATAACTGGCCCTTTATTGATGAAGTCGATTTGAAGTTGATTCGGCGAAGTTATAATATGAATATTCCCTTCATTGTTAGAACTGTAATGAATGGAATTTACCATGAGATTCATAAAAGCTGCCTTTAACAGTCGGGCAGAACCTTGAATAGTCAAAAAATCCTCATTATCCGTCGGCCCCATATAATCCAATGAAAACTCAAAATTTGGATAGAGTTGTGCCAATTCATCGATCGTGTCGAAAATAAGCTCATCCACTCGGATTTTCGTTTTCGGAATGCTTTGACCAGCATCGGTTTTAGAGAGTTCCAATAACAGATTAATAATCTCACTTAAATTTTTAGTATCTTCTTTTTGACGCCCGATTTGCGCTTTTAAAACCGCTAAATCTGTTTCGTTTTCCATGCGCTCAAAATTGGAAACCAAGACGGCGATCGGTGTTTTTAATTCATGTGAAATATGATTGATGGCATGTTTTTGAAAGGAAACCGCTTCCTTCATCCGTTTCATCAACTTATTGAATTGTTCAGCCAATACGACAATTTCATTCTCCGAACGTTTGACTTCAATAGGAATATAAAGGGTATCAAAATTATAATCTGTGATTTTTTCGGTAATATCGACAATAGGCTCTGCTATAATTCGAGATAGATAATAAGCGATTAAAATAACCACTAGTGCAATGCCCAAAAAAGTAAAAATTAGTACATAGCGCAAGAAATCCAGTTTAGAATATCCCGATTCATCAAAAGCCTTATTGATGCCGTAGTAGGTGTTGTTGTTATACTTGACGTACACGCCAACCACATCGTATAAATCATCCTTAGTTTCCAACCATGGATGGGCAACAGTCAGCACACTTAAGATGTCCTTGACCTCGTTCTCAGGAATCTGCAAATCGTCAATGCTGGAATAAATGAGTTCTTTGGCATGATCAAAAATCAAAAGTTTTTCGTCATAAAACTCATTAATGCTGATCCGATCCATAGCTTGGATAATAGATTCATCGGCCTGTTTAATCTCCGTCAGAAATTTGATGGTAGAGGTAATTTTCTGCTTCTGTTTTTGTTGAAATTCCTCTTCGCGGTATTCGTAAAAAAGCGTGTAAATAAAAAACAGGGTTATGCCCAACAAACTAATGATGGTCGCAGAAAAGTACAGTAAAATTTTCCTTCTAATACTCATTAATCCTCAAAATAATAACCGTAACCTATTCTGGTTTTTATAGATTCTTTTCCAAATGGACGATCAATTTTTTTACGCAAGAAATTGATATAAACCTCGATGGTATTGGTGTTGGCATCAAATGATCTGCCCCAAATTTGTTGGACTAAAGTTTGCTTGGAAACAATTTCGCCTTTGGATTCCAATAATTTCAAAAGAATTT